>NZ_JAGKRH010000129.1:0-447 GCF_017939245.1 Aeromonas sp. PrichA-15
CATGTAGTGGTACAGGTCAAGAATAATCAACCGAAGCTGTATCAAGCGGTTCAATCGCAATTCCAGTCACTGTTTGACGCCCAGAAAGAGAAGATTGTCGTCGAGCACAAAGAGAGTGGACATGGCCGCCAGGAAGAGCGTTATGTGTTTCAATTAAAAGCCAAATTACCGCCAGAGTTGACGGAGAAATGGCCGACAATCCGCAGCATCATTGCCGTTGAGCGTCACCGCAGCGCCAACGGAAAAGGAACGGTAGATACCTCTTACTATGTCAGCTCGTTATCCCCCAAGCACAAGCTGCTAGGGCACTATATACGGCAGCACTGGCGGATAGAGAACAGCCAGCATTACATTCTTGATGTGGTGTTCAACGAGGATGCTTCCAGGATAGCGATGGAGGATGCGGTCGAGAATATGGCGCTATTCCGGCGGTTCGTATTGAATATC
>NZ_JAGKRH010000014.1:0-43973 GCF_017939245.1 Aeromonas sp. PrichA-15
AGTGGATACTGAACATGCTGAAGCAAAACAAATCACGTAATCTAAGCATGGCCAACAAGCGCAGGCTCTGCTGTCTGAATGAACAATATTTGTTCGAATGTATGGGGTTGTTCAAAGTATAAACACTGATGCGTCAGCCCTGGCCTTTTTATTGCCATCAGATCGTGTCATGCCCTATTTCGAGGCAGCTCCCCGTGGCCGGATATATTTCCCGAGAGACACTGCTGATGACATTGAAAATAAAAAGAGAGGCAGCCATGGCTGCCTCTCTTTTTTATTGGCTCGGGGTGCAGAGATTATTTGCAACCCTCTACCGAGGTGGAGTTGATATAGCTGACCTCGCCGGCCGGCTGATAATCGGCGACCTGAATGGTCTTCTTCGCCGCGATATAATCCTTCAGCACACCGGCATCCACCAGACCGGCATTGATGGTGTCGATCTTCGGATAACCGTCACCACCGGCCGCGCTGAAGCTCGGGATGGAGAAGCTGTAGGTTGCTGCCGGATCGAAGGCCTTCCCGCCGATGGTGGCGATGTCCACGCTCTTGGCCTGGCAATCCACCGTCATCTTGATGCCGCCGAACTGGGCATAGCCACCGGTATTGGCGGTCTTGGTCGCGACCTGACCCAGGTAGGTCAGCAGCTCGTTGCCGCTCATGGTCGCCTTGTTGACGGTGTTGCCGAACGGATGCACGGTCAGCACGTCACGGTAGCTGATGTCCCCTACCGCGATGGAGGCACGCACCCCACCGGAGTTGACGATGCCAAAGTCGGTGCTCAGCTTCTCGGCAGTCGCGGTGGTGATGAGACGACCCAGGTTGGTCTGCTTGTTGCGCACGTTGGCGCGCTCACCGTCCAGTACGCCATCGGTGGCACCGATGACCACACCCAGCTCCTGCTGTCCCTTCTCCTGATAGGTGAGCAGGGTGTTGTAGAGCTCGGGCTCCTTGACGATCTCTTCCTGAATGAAATCACCGTCCGCGTTCTTCAGGTTGACCGGGATCAGATCGTACTGGGTCAGGGTCAGCTTGCCATTCTGATAGTCAAACTGGGCACGACCCACATACTTGCCCCACTCGTGAGCCTGCATGATCCAGGTGCCGTTCTGCTGATCCGGCTGGCAGTCGTCGCCCGGCTTGAAGTCGGCGTACTTATCCGGGGTGCCCGGCTCCATGCAGACCGGGTTCTGGGAGTGACCACCGATGATGGCGTCCAGGGTGCCTGCCGGCAGCGCACGGGCCATCTCCACGTCACCCGGTGCGTTGCTGCCGTGCTGACCATTCTCGTAATGGCCCATGTGGGTGATGGCAAGAACCAGGTTCGCCTCTTTGTTGTCGCGGATCTGCTTGCCGAGATTGGCGGCTTCCGTGGTCGGATCGCGGAACTCCAGGGTCTGGACGTTGTTGGGATCCACCAACTGTGCGGTGTCCTCTGTGGTCAGACCCAGCACGGCGACCTTGAGGCCGCTTTCCAGCTTGAACACCTTGTAGGGATCGAAGTAGCGCTTGCCGCTCGTCTTGTCATAGATGTTGGCGGAGATCATCGGGAACTGGGCCCACTGACGCTGTTTCTCGAGGATGGTCAGGGGGTTGTCGAACTCGTGGTTGCCCACCGCCATGGCATCGTAACGGATGCTGTTCATGGCCATGAAGTCCGGCTCTGCATCCTGCAGATCCGACTCTGGCACCCCGGTGTTGACGTCACCGCCGGAGAGCACCAGCACTTCGCTGCCCGCCGCTTTCGCCTCGGCACGCAGCCGCTCGACCAGGGTCTTCTGGGCCGCCATGCCATATTCGCCCTTGTCGTTGTGCCAGAAACGACCGTGGGTATCATTGGTATGCAAAATGGTCAGCTTGCAGACATTTTCGGTGCAGGGGGCGACGCTGTCGTTGCTTGAGGTATTGCAGCCGCTCAATGCGGCAAGCACTGCCAGTGCGATACTTCCTTTGACAAATTTATAATTCATTTCCATATCACCTTGTTATTTTGTTATTGGACGACCCTATCCAGGATCGGGCGGTAATATAACAAACAACATGTGACGGTTTTTCATCGGCGACTCACAAATTCCGCCAAATGTGATCATCCACGCAACCTGTTTCCCCTATTTGGAACAGAGGCACCCCACTCGCAGAGCAATTTCCCCCATGATGGCAGCCCGCCGGTAACGGTTATGGCATACTGCCCGCCAATCAATGCCAAGGAGTGCCTGGAATGGCCAAGTACGACAAAATTTCCCCCGAAACCCAGCAGGAGGCGATGAAGATCGCCCGTGCCAACCAGAAGCCGGGGCAGACCAAGGAGCAAACCCAGCTCATCGCCCAAGGGATCCAGAAGGGCATAGACGAATACAAGAAACAGATGAAAGCGAAGGCCCGCGAAGCCAGCCGCCAGAAGAAACTGCAAGCCAAAGCCAGGCACTCTTCCCAAGAGACGCCGGAAGAGGAGAGCGAAGCCGAGGTCATCGAGCTCACCCGCCAGCACCCGCTGCCCTGGATCCTGCTGGTGCTGAGCTGGCTGGTATTTGCCGTGTTCTGGTTCCGCTGATCCTGCCCAGGCAAACCTTTGCCCTGCGATCCGCTTCACAGCCCGGGCGCGGGGGACTGGTCATTCCCCACCCGGACTGCCTACACTCTGCCCCCCTTATCAGGAGACACTCATCATGAACCCGGCCCCGCTCTATCTGCTGGCTCCCCTCGCCCTCTTCCTCGTGACCCTGGTGCTCTATCGCATCTCGCCACTGCGGGCGGTCGCCGCCGGCCATGCCCGCTGGTTTATCCTGCCCGCCTTCACCCTCTTTATCCTGCTCATCGTCATCAATGGCGCTGCGGATCCCGCCCTGCGAAGCCCTGCTTTCCACTGGCTGATGCCGGGGTTCGGCTTTGCCCTGAGCCTGTTCCCTGCCCTGCCCAAGGCACTGGTACCGCGCCTGGCTATCAAGGAGGGAGCCTTTGCTGCCCTGGGTCTGATGCTGATGAGCCTTGCCATGGTCTACTGATCGGCAAGCGCTGGCGTCACGATGGCGCCAGCCCTCTTCTTGTACAAAGAATGGCCTTCAGGCATCTTGGTGGGCGGATAACCGGCATGGAGGCCAGATGAACAATCCGCCCGATTTCATGGCACTGTGGGATTATCAGGATCCCGCCGCCAGCGCCCAGCGTTTTCAAGCACTGCTGCCCGAGGCGCGTGCCACCAACCTGCAATGGGAGCTGGAGCTCCTCACCCAGATAGCCCGCACCCATTCGCTGCAACGCCAGTTTGCACAGGCGCACCAGCTGCTCGACGAGATAGAACCCCGCCTCACCGAGGCGACTCCACGGGCCCGCCTGCGCGCCTTGCTGGAGCGTGGCCGCACCTTCAACTCCGCCGGTGACAAGGCCAGCGCCAGAGCCCTGTTTGAACAGGCCTGGCAACTGGGAGAGCAGTACGAAGAGCACTATCTGGCCATCGATGCGGCCCACATGGTGGCCATCGCCGCCCCCCTGGAGAAGCAGAGCCACTGGCACCAGCTGGCGATGACCCTGGCCGAGCGCAGTCACGACAAGCGGGCACGGGGCTGGCTCGCCACCCTCTACAACAATCAGGGCTGGACCCTGTTCGAGCTGGGTCGCCTCGACGAGGCCATCGCCTGTCAACAAAAGTGCCTGGCCTGGCACGAGCAGCACAACAACCAGGGCAAAGCCTTTATCGCCCGCTGGAGTCTGGCGCGCCTGAGCCGGGCCCAGGAGCGCCATGAACAGGCCATGGCCGAACTGGCGCAGTTGCGCGACGACATGGCCGCCGCAGGCACCCCCGAGGATGGCTATGTGTTCGAGGAGCTGGGGGAGAATGCACTCGTGCTCAATGATCCCGCGGCACCCGAGTTCTTTGCCCGCGCCTGGTTTCTGCTGTCACAGGATGGCTGGTTCACCGCCAACGAGGCAGAACGGCTGGCCAGGCTCAAGCAGCTCGCCAAACTCTGATAGGCGTGCGGGGCGGCCAATTGGCCGCCCCGCACATCAGCATGTCTGCCCGGGAGCAGAGGTGACGGCTCAGGCCGGACTCGCCTCTTCCCAGCTCTGCTTCTTGCGATAAATCGTGGAAGGGCTTATTTCCAGCAGGGCCGCCGCCTTGGGGATGTTGCCGTCACAACTGGCGATGGCCTGCTCGATGGCCTCCTTCTCCACCTGCCAGAGCGGACGGACCTGCCTGCGAACGACCACGGGTTCTGACTGGGGATCCGCGATCCCGACCGCAGGCTCCGGGGCCAGGGTACGCCCCCCGTTGAGGGGAGGTGGCAGGATATCCGGGCTCACCAGCTCGCCATCGTTGAGCACCACTATGTTGCGCACCACGTTTTGCAGCTCGCGCACGTTGCCGGGCCAGGGGTAGTCGAGCAGCACCTGCACTGCGTCCGCATCAAAGTCCCTGAACCGCTTGTTCTCCTCACCGGCATAACGCAGCAGCAACTCCCGGGCCAGCAGCAGGATGTCCTCTCCCCGCTCCCTCAGGGGGGGCAGCGCCAGCGGGATCACGTGCAGGCGGTAGTAAAGATCTTCACGAAACCGTCCGGCCTTGACCTCCACCAGGGGATCTCGGTTGGTGGCGCAGACAAAGCGCACATCCACCGTCTCCAGCTTGCCGCTGCCGACCCGCTGCAGGGTGCCGGTCTGAATGAAACGCAGCAGCTTGCTCTGCAGGTCGAGATCCATCTCGCAGATCTCGTCGAGGAAGAGGGTACCGCCGTCCGCCAGACTGGCCGCCCCCTTGCGATCCCCCTGGGCACCGGTAAACGACCCCTTCACGTGGCCGAAGATCTCGCTCTCCATCAGATCATGGGGAATGGCGGCGCAGTTGAGGGCGATGAAGGGCTGATCCCGACGCGGGCTGCACTGGTGGATGGCCTCGGCGCACACCTCCTTGCCGGTGCCGCTCTCGCCGGTGATGAAGACGGTGGCCTTGCTCGGCGCCGCGCTCTCGATGATGCGATAGACCGCCTGCATCGCCATGGAGGCGCCAATGAAACCGGCAAAGGAGCTGCGCTCGAAGTTTTCCCGATACTGGGCCACCAGCGAGCTGAGTTGCTGGTGCTTCAGGGCATTGCGCGCCGTGGCGCACAGGCGCTTGCCATCGAACGGCTTGGTGAGAAAATCGAAGGCCCCGAACCGCATAGCCTCCACCGCCACATCCACCGAGCCATGAGCGGTGATCACCACCACGGAGCAGGGCAGTTGCCGCTCAGTGATCTGCTGCAAGATGTCCATGCCGGACATGTCGGGCAACTCCAGGTCGAGCAGCACCACGGGGGGCGGGCTTGCCAGCAATTGTGCCAAAGCCTGCTGGCCACAATCTGCCAGCTGCACCTCGTAGCCATCCTGGGCCAGATACTGCTCATAGACGACCGCCAGACTGCGGGTATCTTCCACCAACAGGACACGGGGTTTGCTTTCAGCCACGAGATCCATCCTTGCGCTTGATTTTGTTGTCTATTCTGGGGGCTAGCCGCCACACACTCAAGACGGCCTCATCGCTTTATCCGGGGGATTGCGACAATACACAAGCAAAAACGGCTCCCTGGGGAGCCGTTTTTATGGTGCTTTGAGCTTATTTCTTGGCGTTGTCGCCATCGGCAGACGGTTTTTCGATGGCCAGCAGCTCTACGTCAAATACCAGCACGGCGTTGGCCGGGATGGAACCTGCACCGTGCTCGCCATAGGCCAGCTTGGACGGCAGGAAGAACTTGAACTTGGAGCCGACCGGCATCAGTTGCACCCCTTCGGTCCAGCCCGGGATCACCTGGTTGAGCGGGAAGGTAGCTGGCTCGCCGCGATCGACGGAGCTGTCAAACTTGGTGCCGTCGGTCAGGGTACCGGTGTAGTGTACCTTGACGATGTCGGTGGCCTTCGGCTTGGCGCCGTCACCCATCTTCTCGACCTGATATTGCAGGCCGGACTCAGTGCTCTTCACGCCCTCTTTCTTGGCGTTGGCAGCCAGGAACTCTTCACCCTTCTTCAGGTTTTCCACGGCATCCTTGTCGGCCTTAGCCTTGGTCAGCTCGTTGATCTTGGCGTCGTATTCCTGCAGAACCTTCTGGATCTCCTCGTCGGTCATCTTGGCTTCTTTGCCCAGACCGTCGGTGACACCCTTCAGGATCACGGTGTTGTCCAGCTTGATGCCGAGCTCCTGCTGGCGCTCCAGGGTATTGGCGATATAACGACCCATGGAGAGGCCGATCGCATAGCCGGATTGCTCTTCAAAGCTCTTGGCCTCAGCCTTGGGGGCCTCTGCCGGCTTGCTGGCTTCTGCCTTGACCTCTGCGGTGTTGGTCGCAGCAGGTTTCTCATCTTTTTGGCAAGCAGTCAGACCGACGGCAACCGCCGCAGCCAACAGGGACACCTTCAGAAAATTGTTCATCAGTTTCTCCAAAACTCTAAATACCGCTCTCGGTTCCTTCGTGAAATGAGAGGTTTATCGTGATAAGCGCCTTATACTAACGCCGTGATCGCAGGTAACGAAAGCATGAGACAGGAAAAATGATCAAAAGTGCCATTTATCTCATCGGTATTTGCCTGATGCTGACGGGGTGCGAACAACGCTCACTTCCCAGCCAGCAGATCCACCTCGCCAACCAGGGTCTGCTGAGCGCGGATCTCGCCAGTTCCGGCAAGCTCGCGCTCGTCTCCAGCCTGAGTCAGGGCACTGTGGTGTGGGATCTGGAACAGGGCAAGGAGCGCTGGCGCTGGCGCCAGAGCGATGATCAGGAGGAGTTCGTCACCCTGACCCGCTTCTCCCCCGATGACAGCCATGCCATCACCGCCACCCAGCACACCTTCGCCATCTGGCGCTTGCAGGATGGCCGCTCTCAGGGCTACTACTCCCTGCCAGAATCCCGCCTGCGCGATGCGGCGATCTCGGCGGATGGCCGCCAGGTGCTCATCGGCCGTGAAGACGGCAAGGCGGAAGTGGTCGACACCCAGACCGGACGCCGGCTGCAATTCCTCGGCCACACCGAACAGGTCAACACGGTGGATCTCTCCCCCAATGGTCGCTATGCCCTCACCGGCGGCAACGATTACAGCGCCTATCTGTGGGATACCCGCACGGGCCAGGTGGTGTGGCGCTTCAACCACGCCGGGCGAGTCGTGATGGCGAGACTGGATCCGTCCGGACGCTTCGCCTTCACCGCAGACAGTCGCCAGGCCAGCATCTGGGATCTCAAAACCGGCAAGGAGCACAGCCGGTTGCAATATGATCACCGCTTCGAGGTCTACACCAGCGCCCGCTTTGCCAACGGCGGCAACTGGCTCATCACCGGCGCCCCCTCCCGCCAGCTCACTCTGTGGCAGGTGAGTGACGGCCAGCCGTTGCAGAGCTGGCGCGTCTCGCCCCATCCCAAGGTGAAACCGCCGAGCGCTGTGGTCTATGGCGTGGCTTTGCGCGACAATGACCACCTCGTCAGTGCCAGCTCCAGTGGCCTGGCTGAAATCTGGACTATCAAGTAAGGACCAAAAGGCCCATGAGTCAGCAACTAAACGAACGCCTCGAAACCCTGGAAAGCCGCCTCGCTTTTGCCGAATACACGGTGGAGCAGCTCAACGACGAGGTCACCACCCAGGGTCGCGAGCTGGACCGGCTCAAACACCAGATCCATCTACTGGTGGATAAATTGCAGAGCGTACAGCCGAGCCAGATCGCCAGCATGGCCGAAGAGACGCCGCCACCGCACTACTGATGAGTGCCAGCCATAAAAAAACCCGCGCCATGCGCGGGTTTTTTTATCATCGGCCAGGCCGTGATCAGTGCTGATGGCCCTTGCCACCACAACCGCCACCACCGCAGCAACCACCGTGACCGTGATCGTCGCCGTGATCTTGTGCATGGTTGTGACCATGGCCGCCACAGCAGCCACCGTGGTCATGATCGTGATCATGGCCGTGATCATGGTCATGACCATGATCGTGACCGCAGCCACCAGCGCCGTGCACATGGCCATGGGCCAGCTCTTCGGCGGTCGCGGCACGCACGTCCTTGATCTCGACCTTGAAGCCCAGGGTCACGCCAGCCAGGGGATGGTTGCCGTCCACCTTGATGAACTCCTCGGACACCTCGATGACGGTCACCGGACGGTGACCATCGTCGGTCTCGGCCACAAAAGTATCCCCTTCAGACACTTCCATACCGTCGAACAGCTCGCCGGGCACTTCCTGCACCAGATTCTCGTCGTACTCGCCATAGGCCTGGTTCGGCGTCAGGGTGACGTCGAACGCCTCGCCCACGCTGCGACCTTCCAGCTCGGCTTCGAGGCCGGAGACCAGGTAACGGGTACCGTGCAGATACACCAGCGGCTCTTTACCGACAGTGGTGTCGATGACTTCACCGTGTTCGTCGGTGACCGTGTATTCCAGCGTAACCACGCTCAGGGGAGCTACTTTCATGTCAGGGATCCTGCGGATAGAAAAAAACGGGCCCAGAATACCTCAAAAAGGCAGACAAGCATATGGTCGGCCCGGCTTCAATGTGATGAAAAAGTCATCAACAGCGACCAGCCTGACCGGCGTACCATCACCTTGAGGCATGGCACTCACTCGGGACGAAACACCCCAATCACCTGCTCCGCCTCGCGCGTCACCTTGTCCACCTGCTCCTGGGTCTGCACCTGGGTATCCCCGCACTCGACACAGGTCACCTTCTCGACTCCATGCTCCATATACAGCATCATGGTGTCCATCTTGCCGCACGCCGGGCAAACCGCCCCGGCAATGAAGCGTTTTTTACGTCTGGTTTCCATTTTTGTTACCTCCAGGCAGCATCATATCAGGGTTTTTACATGCATCACGCCATCGAATATCAGCATTTTTCCACTTCCACCCTTCAGGTCGGCCCCCGCAAGCGCTCCCCCATGGGCCAATTGCTGCGCGTCACCCAGGGGGCGGCGCTGCTGAAATTGGGTGCCCATGAGCTGTTGTTGACACCTGGCAGCCACTTCTGGCTCTGTGCCGATGCCCTCGCCGCCTTCACCCCTCTGGCTGGCTGCCAGCATGATCTGCTGGCCTGCTCCGTGCGGGTGCCCCAGCCCGCCCAGGCTGGCTGGTTGCAGGCAAGCCCGTTGATGGACGCACTGCTGGACAGCCTGGCGGCCTGGTCACGCCCCCGCGACTGGCAAGGCCCCTATGGGCAGCGGCTGCAAGTGGTGGGGGATGAGTTGCATGGCTGCACCATCTCGTCACTGGGAGATCAGGCATTGCAAGATGCCTGGCAAGCCCTGGCCAGAGCGCAGCCGGATAGCGTGGCTGCCTGGCAGACCCTGCTGGGTACTCGCGGTCTCGAGGGCCCGGACGCCCGGGCACTGAAGGATCAGTGGCAACTGTTGCAGGGGATTCGCCTGCTGCGAAGCGGCAGCACGCCGTCACAGGTGGTGAGCAGGCTGGGTTATCGGGATGAAAGCGCGCTGGCCGAGGCTCATCTGCAATGGCTCGGGGCGCCCCTCTCCCCTCAGCCTTCCGCGACCCGATAAGAGAGGCATAAAAGGATGGCAAAAGAAATCCAGTTTTGCGGCTCACCGCCGCTAACAACAAAGGAGTCATTCATGTCACCATCCTTTATGCTGAACACCCGATTGACCGTCACCGACTAGATCAACAGGACATCCGCCATGACGAGCAAGGCCAACCAATCCCAGGGCATGTTGCTGTTCCACCTCTCTGCCAGACAATCCTTCGCCATCGGTACCCTCAAGGTGAAGGAGATCGTGCCCTACACCCAGCTCACCGCCCTGCCACAATCCCATCCCACCGTGCTCGGGGCCGCCAGCATGCGCGGCACCACCATCCCGGTGATCGACATGGCAATGGCCGTGGGCTACCGCCCCATCAGCCGGGAGGAGATGCCCCGCTGCTTCATCATCATCACCGATTGCCGCCGCACCCTGGTGGGCTTTCTGGTGCGGGGCATCGACAAGATCACCGAGTGCAACTGGCGTGACATCGAGCCGCCCCCTCCCTCCTTGGGACAGAACGTCTTCGTCACCGGCGTGACCCGGGTGGGAGATCAGTTGATCCAGTTGCTGGATGTGGAACTCATCCTGTCGCGGGTCTATCCGGACGATCCCAGCCATCTCTACCCCGTGCTGACCGACGTGCAGCGCGAGCGGCTCAAGCCGATGCGGATCCTGCTGGTAGACGACTCCTCTGTCGCCCGTCGCCAGCTCATGGCGGCGCTCGATTACATCAACATCCCCTACGAGGTCTGCACCAACGGACGCGACGCCCTCACCCTGATGCAGACCCGGGTCTCCCAGGGCAAGCGGATCGACATCCTGGTGAGCGATATCGAGATGCCGGGACTGGATGGTTACGAGCTGGCCTTCGAGGTGCAGAGCGATGCCAAGCTGGCGGGAGCCTACATCATCCTGCACACCTCCCTCTCCAGCGAGATCAGCGTGGAGCGGGCCCATCAGGTCGGCGCCCACGAGGCGCTCACCAAGTTTGAAGCCAACGAACTTATCCAGGCCATGCTGCGCGGCGCCGAGCACCACGATCGTCTGCTGGCCTGATGTCGCGGCGAGCCAAGGGCTCGCCGCCCCCTTTTCCTCCCTGCTCTTCCGAGTCGTTGCATGTTGACAGAAAGCCACTTTCACGCCCCCTGGTGGGCCCGCAACCCCCATCTGCAAACCATTTTGCCCAAGTGGCTGCGCCGCTCGCCTGCCCGCTTCATCCAGGAGCGCTTCGAACTCCCGGACGGCGATTTCGTTGATCTGGCCTGGAGCGGCGAACCCGGCCAGGATGAACAACCCCTGGTGGTGGTGTTCCACGGACTGGAGGGGAGCATTCACTCCCACTATGCCAAGGGGCTCTTTGCCCACCTGCAGCGGCAAGGGAACGAGGCGGTGCTGATGCACTTTCGGGGGTGCAGTGGCGAGCCGAACCGGCTGCTGCAGGCCTATCACTCGGGCGCCATCGAGGACGCCCAGGCGGTAATTGCCGAGCTGGGGCGGCGTTTTCCTGGCCGTCCCCTGGTCGCCATCGGCTATTCCCTGGGGGGCAACATGCTGGTCAATCTGCTGGCGCGGGCCTGCCCGGCACCATTGAAAG
This sequence comes from Aeromonas sp. PrichA-15, assembly GCF_017939245.1. Taxonomy (NCBI): domain Bacteria; kingdom Pseudomonadati; phylum Pseudomonadota; class Gammaproteobacteria; order Aeromonadales; family Aeromonadaceae; genus Aeromonas; species Aeromonas sp. PrichA-15. The sequence goes on from NZ_JAGKRH010000014.1 coordinate 11,071, forward strand.
CGGCGGTAGTAGTATCGGCACCGCTGCAACTGGCAAGCTGTGCCGATCGGGTCAATCAGGGCTTCTCACGGGTCTATCAGAACTACCTGCTGCGGACTATGCGAACCAACCTGCAAAGCAAGATCCGGCGCCAGAGCGCGGCACGGGCGCGCTGGCAGCCGACCCAGATCACCCGCATCGCCACACTGAGGGAGTTCGACGAGCTGGTGACGGCACCGCTCCATGGTTTCGAAAGCGCCGATCACTACTACCAGACCTGCTCCGGCCTGAGCCTGCTGGCCCGCATTCCCATCCCGACCCTCGTCATTCACGCCGCCGACGATCCCTTCATGACCGATGCCGTCATTCCGGCGGCGGAGCAGCTCTCCCCTCTGGTGCGCTACGAGCTGAGCCGCCAGGGCGGCCACGTGGGCTTCCTGCACGGCTCTCCCTGGCGCCCCCGTTTCTGGCTGGATGAGCGCATCAGCCAGTGGTTGCGGCAACAGACTCAGGGTGCGAGCCGATAACCGTTGCGCCCCTCTTCCTTGGCCTGATAGAGGGCGCCATCGACCCGCTCGAGCAACATGACGAGGCTCTCCCCGGCTCGCCACTGGGCTATCCCCTGGCTCAGGGTGAGGTGGGGGGCTACGTCGGAATCCTCATGGGGCAGAGCCCTGGCCGCCAGAGTGGCGCGAATGCGCTCCGCCACCTCCTGGCCACCGGCCAGCGTCGTCTCCTGCAGCAACACCACGAACTCCTCTCCCCCGTAGCGCGCCACCAGATCGCCGGGCTCCCGCACACTCTCCTCCAGGCACTCGGCCACCAGGATCAGGCACTCATCCCCCGCCTGATGCCCATAGCGATCGTTGTAGCGCTTGAAGAAATCCACATCGAGCAGGATCACGGTGAGCGGTACATCCTGGGTGGTGCCTTGCGCAATGGCACGCTTGCACGCCTGATCGAAGTGGCGACGGTTGGCTATGCCGGTCAGGGGATCCCGGTTGGCCATGGCATTCATCTTGTTTGCCAGCATCAGGTTGTCGTGTTCCCTTGACACCGCAAGCTCGAACCAGCCGTTGAGCATGCGCCGTCCCGTCTCCAGCACCACTAGCAAGACCCCGACCACTATGGTGTTGACCAGAACAAAGGGCTCAGGACTCCAGGAGGCTCTCACCAACAAGAACAGCAGGGGGACCGACACCAGTGCGTAAAACAGCCGCACATCGCAATACGCGGCGACGAGACCGGTCAGCAGCAACAGACTGACCATGTTGAAAATGAAACTGAAGCCCCCCTTCAAGTCGACGATCGAGATGGTGTAACCCACCATGGCCCAGGCCAGCCCCCAGGCCAGGGCACAGACGCACAGGGACACCAGCCAGATGGCATGGGATTGACGGGAGAGCCAGCCCCACCCGAGCGGCAGCAGCAGGCCAACACCTATCATGGCAAAGAGCTGCCATTTGTAGGACCAGGGCAGGTTGCCGACCAGTACCAGGTGTGCATCCCGATAGATGTAGAAGCGGGTCAGCAGAAATACGAGGGCGATGAGATTGATGACCCAGTACCAGCGCAAACCGGCGCTCAGGGCGCGGCGGCGGGCATCGAACAGGTGCTGTTCGAATTGACTGGAGGGTCGGCGTGCGTCAATGGATTGCATGGCACCCCTCGTCCAAAACGAGACAAATCCCTTGCGCTTGCCGACCAGACACCGACAATATCCGCAACCCACTGAGTGAAGATGAAATCATGATTATCCCCTGGCAAGAACTGGAGCCGGACACCCTCACCAACCTGCTCGAACACTTTGTGCTGCAAGAAGGCACCGAATACGGTGAACAGGATGTCAGCCTGACCGACAAGGTCGAAGCAGTCAGGCAACAATTGCTACAAGGTAGCGCCGTGCTTGTCTACAGCGAGCTGCACGAAAGTGTCAATGTCGTCCCAAAGACTCATTTAAGCAAGTCACCCACTGACGACTTCCCCCAAGCGTAACGCGGTCACGGCTTATCGGGCGGCTCACCCCGCCCTCCACCTATCCAGCTCACATCATCAGGCCGCATGACCAGTTCGCCACCCAGCAGCACCTATTCCAACGTACCCAGAGCACAGGGCAGCCCTTGTTCACCGCTATTGCCGGGAAGCGTGGGGGCAGCGGGAGGATGACGGCGCACTTGACCGCACTTTGGGCCACCCCTTATAACGGAACTCCCAAGGAAGAGAGAATTCTATGTCCGCCAAGCATCCCATCATCGCGGTCACCGGTTCGTCCGGTGCCGGTACTTCCACCTCCACCAACGCCTTTCGCTCCATGTTCCACCAGCTTGGATACAAGGCGGCCGTGGTCGAGGGGGACAGTTTTCACCGCTACACCAGGCCCGAGATGGACGTGGCTATCCGCAAGGCCCGGGAGCAGGGGCGGCATATCAGCTACTTCGGCCCGGAGGCCAACGACTTCGGTCTGCTCGAGTCTTTTTTCCAGGAGTATGGCCAGAGCGGCACAGGCCAGTACCGGCGCTATCTGCACAGCTTCGACGAGGCAGTGCCTTTCAACCAGATGCCTGGCACCTTCACCCCCTGGCAGGATCTGCCCGGCGAGACGGATCTGCTGTTCTACGAAGGACTGCATGGCGGCGTGGTCACGGGGGAACACAACGTGGCGCGGCACGTGGACTTTCTCATCGGCGTGGTGCCCATCGTCAACCTGGAGTGGATCCAGAAGCTCATTCGCGACACCTCGGAACGCGGCCACTCCCGCGAGGCGGTGACCGACTCCATCGTGCGTTCCATGGACGACTACATCAACTTCATCACGCCGCAGTTCTCCCGCACCCACATCAACTTCCAGCGGGTGCCGACCGTCGATACTTCCAACCCCTTCAGCGCCAAGGTGATACCCAGCCTGGACGAGAGTATGCTGGTGATCAGGTTTCGGGGCATCAAGCAGGTGGACTTCCCCTACCTGCTGTCGATGATAGACGGCGCCTTCATGTCCAGGATGAACACCATCGTCGTGCCGGGTGGCAAGATGGGCTTTGCAATGGAACTGATCCTGCGCCCCCTGATCCAGCAACTGATCGAAACGGGCAAGATCACCTGAGCCAAGGAGCTTAATGATGCGCGCTGCACTTCTCTCATTCACGCTGGCAACCCTGCTGGGCGGTTGCAGCTCCGGCCCCGCCGCACCCACGGTCGAAACGGGCACCATGGTGGTTCGCCCGGCGGAGCATTGGACCTACGGGACGACACCACGCTATGCGCTGGCCGAACAGTTCCAGTATGCGGGCAACAGCGCCGCGTCCTGGCTCGAGCCGGTACAGCAGGCCGTCATCCGGCAACTGGACGGCAAAGGCTGGCGCAGCGTTCCCCTGGATGAGGCCGACGTCTGGGTCGCCATCGGGGTAGCTGGCAGCCAGGACATGAGCGATGGCGAGATCTTCTCCCGCCTCGGCATGACACCGGGCCTGAACGCCGCCGCCAATGCCCGCAAGGGGACCCTGGCCGTCGTGCTGCTCGACGGGCATAGCCAGAAAGCTGTATGGAGCAGCGCCATCCAGCTCGCCAGCGACGCGCCTGTCGCAGAGGAAGCCCGTGGCCAGCTTAGCCAGCAACTGGCCGCCCAGCTGCTGGGCTCGCTACCGTCAGAGTGATGTCTCTTTCAACAAAAACGGCCTGCTTCACGCAGGCCGTTTTCCATGCACGCCGTGACGGCATCAGGGTCACTTCAACTCGCAGGTCAGCTGGGTCACACCGCTCTTGACCAGGGTAGCCTGCTTGTCCTGACGGGAGAAGGTAGTCACCCCGTCGGAATAGCTGGCAGTCTCTTTGGGCGACTCGATGCGCCCCAGCTTGTGATAGACACCGGCATAAGGGAACTGCACCATGTCGGCCTGGGCATCATAGGTGATGGCCAGCAACTCTTCCCCGCACTGATACTGGCTGTATTGATACTGGGTCGGCTGCGGCATGCTGCAGGCGGCCAGACCGAACAGGGGAAGCAACATCATCATTTTTTTCATCGCACTTTCCTTATGTCATGGCGTTATCGACGGGACAAACTATAGCGGTCAACCCTCAAGAATTTGATAACTATGGGTAATTTCTACCGCTTTTTCCAACATCAGGGAAACTGAACAATATTTTTCCATGGACAGATCCACCGCACGGGCGACCTGCTTCTCCGCCAGCCCCTTGCCGGTCACCACGAACTTGAGGTGGATCTGCTCAAATACCCGGGGAACGGTATCGGCGCGGGTCCCTTCCAGTTCGACATGGCAGGCGGTCACGGACTGACGAGCCTTCTCCAGGATGGAGACCACATCGATGGAGCTGCAACCGCCGACAGCCAGCAGGATCATCTCCATCGGGCTGGCACCTTCACCCGGGTTGGCGCCATCCAGGGTCACCTGATGACCGGACTCGCTCTCCCCCACAAACTTCATGCCTTCCACCCAGCTGACCTTGGCTTTCATCTCTCACTTTCCTCTCAATGACGACGGTTCTAACGCCCATAGCATACCTCAAGCCGGGGTCGAGTGGCACATGCGCCAGGATCTTGCCCGTTCCCGACGATAAAGCCCCGTTTGTGGCGACAGCAGCCTCTCCTGCGAAACGGACGACGACCCAAAGGGAAATAGATCGAAATCAACATCCGACCTCCTCTTCTTGCCTAGAATGCCCCGGACGACGCAGCAAATGGCGGCTCACCGGTGGACGGCAAAACCCCAAAGCCTTGTCAGCACAGGCAAAGGCTCTTATTCTACTGCGACCAAAGAGTAAGGAATGGCAAGCTTGGCAACTTGCCTGGACGCACAGTCCATAAAAATGACACTACAGAGGAAGTCTCATGATCATTGGCAAACCGCAAAGCGATCCCACCCTTGAGTGGTTCTTGTCGCATTGCCACATTCATAAGTATCCCGCCAAGAGCACCCTGATCCACGCCGGTGAAAAAGCGGAAACCCTCTACTACATCGTCAAGGGCACCGTCGCCGTCCTAATCAAGGATGACGAAGGCAAGGAGATGATCCTCTCCTACCTGAATCAGGGGGATTTCCTGGGCGAGATGGGGATGTTCGAAGAGAACGAGAATCCGGAGCGTTCCGCCTGGGTGCGTGCCAAAGGCGCCTGTGAAGTCGCCGAGATCTCCTACAAGAAGTTCCGTCAGCTGATCCAGGTCAACCCGGACATCCTGATGCGTCTATCCGGTCAAATGGCCAAGCGCCTGCAACACACCAGCCAGAAGGTCGGCAACCTCGCCTTCCTGGACGTGACAGGCCGCATTGCCCAGACCCTGCTCAACCTGGCCAAACAGCCGGATGCCATGACCCACCCGGATGGCATGCAGATCAAGATCACCCGCCAGGAGATAGGCCAGATCGTCGGCTGCTCCCGTGAAACCGTCGGCCGCATCCTCAAGATGTTGGAAGAGCAGGAGCTCATCTCCGCCCACGGCAAGACCATAGTGGTGTTTGGTACCCGCTGACCGGGTTCCGCCGACGGCGCCCGCACAGCGCCGTTGGATAAAAAGGCTGCCCATGGCAGCCTTTTCCGATCCTCTCCCCTATAATCCCGAACGCCCCGCCGTCATGGCCTTCGCCAAGAGAACTTCTATGCACCTTCAATGCCCCCTTTGCCGCAGCCCCCTGCACCTTCATGCCGCCTCCCGCGGGGTCTATTGCGACAACAAGCACCACTTCGATCCCGCACCGGAAGGCTATCTGGACCTCATCCCCGGCAAGAAGAACCCCAAGGACAGTGACAGCCGGGCCCTGCTGCGCGCCAAGCGCCGCTTCCTGGAACAAGGCCACCAGCTGCCTCTGGTGGACGCCATGGCGAACCTGCTCGCTCCTCTTGGCGAGCGCGAGCTTGTCCACCTCGGCTGTGGCGAGGGGTACTACTGCCGCGCCCTGGCTGAGCGGCTGTCCGGCTGGCATGTCGGCGGTTTCGATCTGGCCAAGAATGCCATCTTCGCCGCCAACAAGGCGCAACCGGAAGGCCAGTTCGTCATCGCCGACCCGGCGCGCGCCCCGCTACTGCCTGGCACGGCCCAGGTGCTGCTGGTCAACGACCTCAAGGTCAAGACGGAACTCCTGGTCAGCTGGCTGGCGCCGGGCGGCTATCTGCTCCACGTGCAGCCAGGCCCTCGCCATCAGTGGCAATTGCGCGTCAGCCTCAATCCGGTGAGCATGGAACATCCCCTGAGTTGGCCCGCCCTCACCGGGCTTGTCAGTGTTGCCCAGCAACGCGCCCAGTTCAGTACGGCGCTGGATCAGGGCCTGCGCGAGCACATTCTGGAGACCAGTCGCCTCGGCTGGCGTGCCAGCGGCGAGCAGCGCCACGCCTTCACCCACCAGGGGCCCGACGCCCTCGAGCAGGATCTGCTGCTCAGCCTGTGGCAAAAACCGCTGTAAACCGGTGACAAACCATGAAAAAAGGCCCTGACGGGCCTTTTTGACAAAGCGAGTGCGCCTTTCCCCTGACAGGAAGAGACACCCGACCACGCAGCAAGACAAAAATGGGGCCCTCGGCCCCATTTCTCATCACGGCAGATCAGTTGCAGCTCGCCGCGCCCTGATCGACCCAGACGGCGGCCTTGCCGGGCTCATCGCCCTTGGTCCAGTACTGGGCCTTCCACTTGCGGCCGTTGTGGCTGGTGACATCACCGCCGTTGTAGACCACTCCGGCATCCCAACCCAGTTGCACCTGGCTCACCAGTTTCCACTGATCGGCGGTGCGGCTCGGCTCGTTGCCCTGGGTCCAATACTTGGCCTGCCACACCAGTTGCTTGTGGCTCACCTTGTCATTGGTGTTGTAGACGGTACCAGCACTCCAGGCAGGATGGTTGGCCGCATCCGGATCGCTGGCCTCGCAGCCACCACCTGTACTGGCCGGCTTGACGGTCAGGCGGGTAACGGCTGTGGCATCCAGCGCCCCGTCGGTGACCACCAGGGTCAGATCGTAGGCCGTATCACTGGTCACGTTCGAGCCCGTGACCACCAGGGTCGCGCTGTCCAGACCGGTGGCGCTGAGTCCGGCCGGCACTGTCCACTGATAGCTCAGGGCATCACCATTGGGGTCGGAAGCGGTGGCCTTGATGCTCACCTGCTTGCCGGCCTCGACGGTCGCACTGGCCGGTACGCTGACCACGGGGGGCAGGTTCGGCTGCGGCGCCTTGTTGGTGACCACCACCTGATCCTTGGCCGAGAGCCCCTGATCGTCGGTCACGGTCAGCTCGAACACCAGATTGATGTCGCTGCTGACGGCATCCAGTACCACACGGGCCTTGGCCTGGGTGGCATCCAGCAGGCTGGCCTGGGGTCCGGAGACCTGTTTCCAGCTGTAGGTCAGCGCCCCGTTTTCCGGATCATGGGAGGCGCTGCCGTTGAGGGTCACCTCGGCCGGACCGGTGGCACTCAGATCGCTGCCGGCATTGGCAACCGGCGGCTTGTTGACCGGCGGCAGCGTACCCTCGCCGTGGCCCAGCCCCTCGTGCATGGCGTTGAGGATGTCGCCGTTGTCCGCATCAATTTCCCAGGCGAACAGACCGCCGAGCTGGTTCGCCAGCACGTACTGCCCCTTGGCCTTGACCGAGCGGTCGTTGTCAAAGGTGATGAGGTCGCCACTGCTGGCCTTGAAGACATAGGGGGCCTCGGCCGACTCGTCATAGCCCTGCTCCCAGCCTGCGCCCATGCGGTTGTTGACGATGTCGCGGTAATCCACCACGCCATTTTCCCAGGTACCGCTCACCGGTCCGGTGGCGGTGCCGGTGAAGGGGTTGCCGGCCTGGTAGTTCTTCACTCCGGTCCAGCCACGGCCATACATGGCCGCCCCCACCACTATCTTGCCCGGTGTCACCCCCTGACCCAGCAGCGCCTTGACGCCCTTGTCGGTGGTGTACTTGGTGGCCGGATCCCAGCTGGAGGCAAAGAGGTTGGTCTGGTGGGCCAGATTCGTCAGGTCGAAGGCGCCGCTGAAGTCGTAGCTCATCAGGAAGATGTGGTCCATGTACTGCTGGGCCGCCTGATAATCCACCTTGGCAATCTTGTCACCGCCGGCGCTGATGGCCGAGGTCAGCTCATACTGGCGGCCGGTCTCGGCTTCCAGTTCATCGAGCATGGCTCGCAACTCCTTCATCAGCACCACATAGGTAGCGCCGTCATTCGGGCCGCCCAGGCTGGGGTTGGCCCCCTGTCCGCCCGGGAACTCCCAGTCGATGTCCACGCCGTCGAAGAATTTCCAGGTCTGCAGGAACTCTTTGACCGAGGCGACGAAGGTATCGCGCTTGGTCTTGTCACCCAGGAAATAGAAGGGATCGGAGAGGGTCCATCCGCCGACAGACGGCAGGATCTTGAGGTCCGGGTGGGCCTGTTTGAGGGCCATCAGGTTGCCGAAGTTGCCCTTGTAGGGCTCATCCCAGGCGCTGAGGTTGCCCTGAGACATCTGGATCGCCGCCCAGGGATCATGGATGGAGACCTTGAAGTCTTCGCGGCCCGCACAGGAGCGCTGCAACGCCTCGAAGCTGCCGGAGATCTCTTTGAGGCTGTCGTTGATGCCGTTGCCACCGCAGATGGGGGTGAAGCCGTAGAGGATATGGGTCAGGTTCTGGGCCGGGATCTTGTCCACGGTGAACTTGCGACCATAGACACCCCACTCCACGTAGTAGGCCCCCACCACCTTGCCGGACTTGTTGGCGTAGGGCTTGTTGTTCTCCTTGAGGGGCGCATTGAGCGGCGCCAGGTGGCTGCCGTCGGTATCGGCGACCATCAGCTCCTTCTTGTCGGAAAGGGTGCAGCCATCGGCGTTGCACAGGGCCACCTGCATCTGGTAACGCCCCCCCTTGGTGACCTTGAAGTTGGCGGTACCCGCGGCGGAGGCCGGGCCTGACCACACCTCCTTGCCGTCGAGCAGTACCTTGGCGGTCTGTCCGACGTCACCGGACCAGAGGTTCCAGGTCACGCTGACGGGAGCGCCATCCTTGTGGACGGTCACCAGCTGGTTGTAGGCCGAAGCGGCCTGATTGACTTCAACGATGGCAAACTTGGTGGGGCCGGAGCCAATGGTGGGTTTGCCCGGGGCAGCGGCGAAGGCGGAGGTAGTGCAAAGCCCCCCGACCAGAAGCGCCAGCAGGGAAAGTTTTGGACTTAACATATTTGAACTTCCTTATTTCGTTATTGGAATTAACAACGAAAAAGGCAACGCAACCTGCCAGGTAACGCAGACAACATCGCAACCATGGCTTGGCCCATGGACGATACAACCTGTGGTGGCCCCGCTATCCTAGGTACGCAGACCCTTAGACCGGAAGCTTTGCGTCCCGGACTTTCATCCGGTTTGCCTTTTTGCACAACTTGATTTGCGACAAAAATAATCGCCGAATGACTATAGAGGAGAGTCGCCCGGGTGCCACCTGCCAAAAGTGACACCCAACAAGACTCAATTATCACCAAATCTGGAAAATGGCGACGAAAGAGGCGCAATCATCGGCGATCATGACGTCTGGATGGCATCCAGAAAATGTTCAGCCAATGCTCGATTCTGTGAGACCAGTCACTGAACCGGCATCAGCAGGCTGTTCATCAGGGCGCGCAGCTTGAGAGGTTTGACCGGTTTGCTCACGTAGCCGAAGCCGTGCTCACGGATCTGTGCCTGCAACTCGCTCTTGCGATCCGCACTGATGATGATGCCGCCGATACCGTTGCCGTGGGCCAGCCTGATCATGTGCAGCGCCTGCAACCCTGTCTTGCCGTCATCCAGGTGATAATCCGACAGCACCAGCGCAGGAAGGAAGCCGCCGCCAATGATCTCTTCCGCCTGCTCCTGGCTCTGGGCACAGCGCACCTCGCAGCCCCAGCGTCCCAGCAGGGACGCCATCGCGATGAGGATATCCTCCTCGTTGTCGATGCAAAGGATCCTGACCCCTTCCAGCTGACTGTCTCGCAAGGCCGGGGTCGTCACCTGGCTGGGGATGACGGGCCGGGTCGCGAGGTTCAGGGTGATGGCAAAGACGGACCCCGCTCCGGGCCAGCTGCGCAGGGAGAGCTGATGACCCAGCACCTGCGAAATGCCGCGGGCGATGGCGAGCCCGAGGCCAAGTCCCTGCTCCCTGGCGGTGCGGGAGTGATCGAGGCGGGAAAACTCGTCGAAGATCGCCTCCTGCTTGCCCTCCGGGATGCCGGGGCCGTTGTCCCACACCTCGATGCGCACCTTATCCCCCATGCGGCGACAGCCGAGCAGCACCCGACCGCCGGGGTTGTAGCGAAATGCGTTGGTGAGGAAGTTCTGCAACACCCGCCGCAGCAAGCGCACATCGCTGTAGACCGCAAGGCGGCTCTCCACCACGGAGAACTGGATCCCACCGGCCTGGGCCAGCACGCCGAATTCCGCCTTGAGATTGTCCAGTACATCGCTCAGGGCGAAATCGAGCTTCTTCGCCTTGAACTTGCCCGCCTCGAGGCGCGAGATGTCCAGCAGATCCGTGATGAGATCCTCGGTCGCCCCCAGGGCGTCGTCGATGTGACGAGCGATGCGAGCCGGTTCGTCCTCCGGGGGCAGCATCTCCAGCAAGGAGGAGGTAAAGAGCTTGGCCGCGTTCAGCGGCTGGGTCAGGTCGTGGCTCACCGCCGCAAGGAACCGGCTCTTGGACTGGTTGGCCCTCTCCACCTGCTGGTTTACCAGCAGCAGTTGGCGGTTGAGTTCGGAGAGCTCGTGGGTGCGCTCGGCCACCCGCGCCTCCAGGTGCTCGTTCGCTTCCCGCAGCACCCGCTCCGCCGCCCTGAACGGGGTGATATCGGTGAAGGTCATGACAAAGCCCCCCGCAGGCATGGGGTTGCCCTGCATCTCGATGACCCGGCCATCGGGACGCTCCCGCGCCGAGACATGGGGGCTGCCACGCTTCATGAAGGCAACCCGCCGCGCCACCTGGGCCTCGATGTCTCCCTGGCCGCACAGCCCCTGTCCGGCGTTGTAGCGGATGATCTCCTCGATGGAACGGCCCACCTGAATGAGACCGGGGGGATAGGAGAACAGCTCGATGTAGCGTCGGTTCCAGGCCACCAGCCTGAGCTCCCTGTCCACCACGGAGATCCCCTGCCCCATGTGTTCGATTGCCCCCTGCAACAGGCCGCGGTTGAAGCGGAACATGTCGGAGGCCTCGTCCACTATGGTGGCGATCTCCTCGAGCTGCATGTTGCGTCCCTGCAGGGCGGAGGCCAGCACCAGGCGGGCGGACGAGGTACCGAACACCCCGGCCAGCAGTCGCTCCGTGTGAGCGATGAGCTCGGCGGAGGCCTGCATCTGGGGCGCCAGGGTGCCTCCCCGCTCGCCGGCGAAGCGGCCGAAGGCGCGCTTGACCCGACTGGAACCGACGAAGCGGGCTGCCAGCATCTCCAGCTCCTTCACCGAGACCCGCGCATGATAGAGCGCCGAGGTATCCCGGCTCGTCTTGCCGACGAAGTTGGCGGCCTGCAGCCGCTCGCTCACCGCCGCCCGAGACAGCAGGGAGCCCGCCACATAGCCGACCAGGTTGAGCAGAAGACTCAGGAAGAGGCACCAGGCCCCCAGGCTCAGATCCCGCACCGCCGGCCAGTCCGGCGGCGCCAGCAGGGCTTCGAGAGGGGAGCCAGCCAGCAGTCCGCTCTCCGCCAGCAGGGTCACGAACCAGAGGCTGACCCCGAGGGCGAGCCCGAGATAGACCCCCTTGCGATTGCCATGACGCCAGTACAGGCCGAGCAGCAGGGCCGGTGCGAACTGAGCCACGGCCCCGAACGAAAGATAACCGATGCGCGACAGACTGGTGAGATCCCCGAGCCAGAGATAGAGCGCCCAGGCCGCCAGCAAAATCAGCAAGATGGCGCCCCGACGCACCTGCAGCAGCAACCGCATCAGGCGCTCGTCCCGCCCCTGTTGCCAGACCCGGCGCAGCAGGACCGGCAACACCAGATCGTTGCTCACCATGATGGCCAGGGCGATGGTGCAGACGATCACCATGCCGGTGGCCGCCGAGGTACCGCCGAGAAATGCCAGCATCGCCATGCCGTCGAATCCGAGGGACATGGGGAGGCTTATCACATAGGTATCCGAGGCCATGTCTGCCCCGACCCACTGCTTGCCTGCCAGCGCCAGCGGCCAGATGAAGAGCCCCATCAGGAAGAGATAGAGGGGGAAGATCCAGCGGGCCCAGTGCAAATCCTGCCCCTGGTTGTTCTCCACCACGGTCACGTGAAACTGGCGCGGCAGGCAGATGACGGCGCACATGGCGATCAGGGTGTAGATGGCGAGCTCCAGCAGGCCGCCCGGCGTCACCGCCACCACCGCATCGAGGAAGTCGCCCGCCACCAGGGTACGCGCCTCGCTCGGTCTGGCGATGATGAGCCAGAGCGCAAAGCCCCCCACCGCCATGAAGGCGAGCAGCTTGACCACGGACTCGAAGGCGATGGCCACCACCATGCCCCTGTGGTGCTCGGTGGCATCCAGGTTGCGGGTGCCGAACAGAATGCTGAACAGGGCCAGCAGCAGGGTGACACCCAGCGCCAGCTCCGCCATGTTGCTGGTGGGGCTGACCCCCGTGCTGTTGGCCATCAGCAGATCGAGCCCGGTGACGATCGCCTTGAGCTGCAGCACCAGGTAGGGAAGTATCCCCATGACGGCGATGAGGCTGATCACCATGGCCAGGCGCTGGGACTTGCCATAACGAGCGGCGATGAAATCGGCGATGGAGGTGATGTGCTCGCGCTTGGCCACCAGGATGAGGCGGGCCAGCAGGCGCCAGCCAAACAGGAACACCAGCATGGGGCCCAGGTAGATGGGCACTGGCGACCAGGGGGATTCGCTGGCCTGGCCCACGGTGCCGAAGAAGGTCCAGGAGGTGCAATAGACCGCCAGCGACAGGCTGTAGAGCAGAGGCTGCCCCTTGGGGCGACGGCGCTTGTTCTTGTCCGCCACATAGGCGATGAGGAACAGCAAGCCCAGATAGGCGAGCGACAACCCGATCAGCAGCCATCCTTGGTGCATCTCTCTACTTCCCTTGTCCAGATAAGTCGGAGGCCTGCCGCGCCAGAGACCGGCAGACCTGTGTCATCGGCCCTGTTCAGGGCTCTCTTCGCGCAGCCGCAACACGAAGACCGGCAGCACTACCAGCACCATGATAAAGAAGATGCCGCCTCCCAGCGGCTCGAACACCACGCCGCAGATCGCCATCAGGGCCGCCACCGTCATGCCAAGACCCAGGGCCGCATAGAGCGCCTGGGTGGGGATCTGCTGCTCCGCGGGCAACTGGCGGGTCATGAAGCGGATGGCGCCGAGGTGACTGACGCAGAAGGTGACCCCGTGCAGCAGTTGGCCGAGCACCAGCACCGCCAGGTCGGTAGAACTGCCGAGCAGCACCCAGCGCACCACACAGCCAAGGGCCCCCACCAGAAACAGGGTCTGGGCGCCAAAGCGCTGGAGGAAGCGCTTGTCCGCGGCGAACATGGCGATCTCCGCCACCACTCCCAGAGCCCAGAGATACCCGATCAGGGTGCCGCTGTAGCCGGCGCTCTTCCAGTAGATGGCGCTGAAACCGTAGTAGGCCGCGTGGCTCCCCTGCAGCAGGGCGGTGATGAGCAGGAAGCGGCGCACCGGGGCCGACCTGAGCGTGACGAGCAGCGAGGCCTTGGCACGCTCCCCTTGCAGCTCCCGGGGGGCGGGTCGCAGCGGCAGCAGGCTGAGCCCCAGCATGATCAGCAGCCCGGCCACCATGGTGTGCAGCACCCAGTCGCTGCCAAAGTTGCCCACCAGGGCCCCCACCAGGGTGGAGGCGACGATAAAAGCAAAGGAGCCGCACAGCCGCACCTTGCCGTAGTCGAGGTGGGTCTGAACCACCATACGGGTGGCAAGCGCCTCTCCCATGGGCATCAGGGTCGGGTAGATGAAGTTGGCCGCCAGGGTCAGCACCACCAGCCACCAGAGGTTGTGGCCCAGATAGAAACCGAGGAAGGCCAGCAGACTCAGCAGACAGAGCAGCCGGGTGACGGGCAGCAACTGGCCGGCACCCTTGACTCGCCCCATCACCATCAGGTTGCCGGCAAAACGGATGGCCATGCCCACCCCCAGCAACAGCCCTATCTGTTCAGTACTCACCCCGATGCCTTCCAGCCAGAGCGACCAGAACGGCAGGTAGGCGCCATAAACGAAGTAGAAGGCACCAAAAAACAGGGCTAACCAGGAGAACGCGGACATAGAGGCTCGGGCTGCATGACAAGGGGCACAAATGATAACCGATTTCGGGGCGGGGATCCCCAGGCGGCATGACAGATAAAAACCATAATTATCAATAAAGTTGAACCTTTGTCACATCCCCCTGTCTATTGGGTAACACCGCTTCCTGATGAGTGTTGCAATCCTTCCACCCGCCCCTGGCGGGTTTCTTTTTTGCAGACGCCGACCTTCATGACAAAAGGGGCCCGAGGGCCCCTTTTCCTTCATGCTGGTCGACGACCATCAGAACACGTACTTGACCCGTGCACTGAGGTTGCGGCCAGGCTCGGTCTGCTTGCTGGTATCTGCGGTGGCGGCAAGGCCGGTGATGCTCTCGTAGCTCACGTACTCCTTGTCAAACAGGTTGAACACCCCCACGTTGAGCTGCAGGTCCTGCACCGGCTTGAACTGGGCATAGAGATCCACCACGCCCCAGCCTGCGCTCTTGATGTTGTCGTTGCCTCGCGCATCCTTGCCCACCTTGTCCATGTCGTCGGCAAAGCGCAATGCGGTGTTGATGTTCCAGTTCGGCTGCTCCAGACGCACCCCGACGCTGCCGTTCAGGGGGCTCAGGCTGTTGATGTAGTTGCCCTCGCCATCCTTGCCCTCGATGTAGGCCAGGTTGCCCCAGACGTTGACCAGCTCGTTCAACCAGTAGTCCGCCTTGGCCTCGGCCCCCTTGGTGGTCGCCTTGTCCAGGTTCTGGTACTGATAGAGGGCGGTACGGCCTTCGGTGCCCACGGCCGTCAGTTCGATGAAGTCATCGAACTTGTTGTAGAAGGTGGCCACTTCATAGCTGAACCCGCCACGGCTGCCGCGCACCCCCAGATCGATGCCGTCGCTGCTCTCTGGCTTGAGGTTCGGGTTGGGCTCGATGCGATAGCCATACGCCTGGTGGTTCAGGGTGGAGAAGGCGTTGTCATACATGGGCACCTTGAAGCCGTGGCTGTACTGGGCGAACAGGTTCGCTGCCTCGTGCGCCTTGAACACCAGCCCCAGCTTGGGAGAGAACTCCCCTTCGGAGATCTTCTTCATGTTCTCGCCGGTGTAGGCGGGATCCTCGTCCGGGGTCATCTTGTAGTAGTCATAACGCACGCCCGGGGTCAGCACCCAACGCTCGCCGAACTTGATCTCGTCAAAGGCCCAGAGCGCACTGCGCTCGCTGGTGGTGGAGGGGAAGCTCAGCTCGTTGTAGCCGACGAAGTCACCCGGAACGGTCGGCCCCTTGAAGCGGGTGCGCTCGTTGTCGGTGTGCTCGTATTCCAGGCCCCAGGCCAGACGCTGGCTGGCGAGCGCCTTGTTGAACTTCACCTGGGCGCCCAGGCTCTCCTGCTCGAAACCGTTGTGATCCAGGGAGTTCTTGGTCACATAGGGGTTGCCCGGTATGACCGGATACTTGGACGAAGCGTACTGATCCAGGGTCTGCTTGGCGCGGCTGTAGTAGATCTTGCTGTCCACGCGATCCGCCCAGGGGGCGTTCAGGGCAAGGCCATGATCCAGTACCAGGGAGAGGTTGTCGGTCTCCTTGTCGGTAATGGGCTGGTTGAAGACGGAGCCCGCCTTGGTCAGATCGATGGCATCCGGATCCTGCCCCTCGGTGAAGTAATCCACCGTCAGTTTCAGGAACTGATCATCGGAGAGATTCCACTTGCTCTTGAACAGCACGGCCTGGCTGACGATGTCGAACTCGTTCTTGTCGCCGTCATAATTCTGGGTGACACCGCCATCGCGCCAGGTGTAGCGCAGCAGGTTCTCGACTTCCCCGGTGCGCAGCGCCCCCGTGATGCCGGCCATTCTCTGGTGGCTGCTGGAGGCATAACCCGTGGTCGCATCCAGATAGCTGTCGCGGCCCTTGAGGAAGTCGCCAGCATCCTTGGTGGTGATGGCAATGACGCCTCCCAGAGCATCGGAACCGTAAGCGGCGGAGGCCGGCCCTTTGGCCACTTCCACCTGCTTGATCATGTCGGTGTCGAAGTAGGTCTGACCCACGCCGCCATTCTTGTAGGCATCGTTCTGGCGCACACCGTCCTGCACCACCTTGACCCGGTTTTCGCTCATGCCGCGAATGGTGAAGGTCTGGGCATCTCCTGCGCCTCCCTGCACGCTCACCCCGGGCTCATAGCGGAACAGATCGGCGACGTTGCTGACGACCTGCTCTTCAATCTGCTCCGAGGTAATGACGGCGATGGGACCGGAAACATCTTCCAGCTTCTGTTCCATCCGGGAGCCGCTGACGACCATGACTTCATCGGCTTTCTTGTCTGCGGCGAAAGCGGGGGAGATCAGCCCTGCCGCCACGGCGAGGGCTATCAGGGAGGGGGTGTTGTTGTGCGCCACTGCAAAGTCCTTATTGGGAATTATTATCAAGCGGAAGGCATATTACCCCGCCAGAGACAAAGAACAATAATAAAGTAAATCATTCTCATTTCACTTTATCGTCATTCCCCCTTACACTGGCGCCACTTTTTCGCTCGCCATGCCGCCATCCCATGGTGCAGCCTTTTCCCATCCCCTGTTTCGTGAGTGAGTAACCATGATCCGACGACTCCCCCTGCTCGCCCTGCCCCTGCTGCTGGCCGCCTGCGCCACCACGTCGCAGAACACCCCACCCGAGACCCTCTATGACGCACGGCTCGATACGGCCCAGGGGCAGGCGTTGACCCTCGAGCAGGCGGTGGCGCGGGTGGCGGATGCCGACATCGTGCTGGTGGGGTAGCTTCACACTCACCCGGCCATCCATCTGTTGCAGGCCCGTCTGCTGGCAGGGCTTGACGAGATGTCGCAAGCCGATGGCCGGGCCCTGGTGCTCTCCATGGAGCAGTTCAGCCGCGCCGATCAGCCGGTGCTGGATGCCTACCTGGCCGGACGCATCGGCGAATCGGCCCTCATTCGAGATGGCCATGCCTGGCCCAACTACCAGAGTGATTACCGCCCTCTGGTGGAGTTCGCCAAGGCGCAGCACCTGCCAGTGATTGCCGCCAATGCCCCCAAACCTCTGGTGAGCTGCGTCGGTCAGGAGGGACCGGCCTGGCTCGACAAACTGCCGGCCAATCGCCGCAGCCAGCTTGCCCGCGAGCTGACTCTGGGGGATGACGGCTACCGCCAGAAGTTCATGGCCTCCATGCACCATGGGGATGCGGACGGCAACGCCCGTCGCTTCGCCGCCCAGACCAGCTGGGACGACACCATGGCCGAAAGCATGGTGGATTATCTGGGCAAGCATCCCGGCAGGCGCATCATGCATATCGCAGGCAACTTCCACGTGGAAGGGGGGCTCGGGATCGCCAGTCGCATCGCCAGCCGCAATCCGGCACTCAAGGTGGCACTCATCGTGCCGCAAACCGGTGACGAGACAGCCCCCGGGAGAGACGCCGATGTCAGGGTCCACATCGCTCCCCTGCCGGAACGCTGGCTAAATGCAAAGGAAATGAAGCAAGATATGGGCGCACTGCATCAATCCCGAAGCCGTGACTGCAGCCAATGGTTGCAACCCTCAAAATAGCCCAAGGATTTCATATGGATGTGTTACTCGTCATCGACATGCAACAGGGGTTGTTCGATAACCCCCGCCATCAGGATGCCCAGGTCATCGCCAACATCAATCGTCTGGCCGATCGCGTGCGGGGCCAACACGGACGGGTCATCTATGTGCAACACGACGAACCGGGTTCCGAGCTGGAACCTGGCAGTGCGGGCTGGCAACTGCACGCCGATCTGGCCCCGTCTCCCCACGACAGCCGGGTGCGCAAGACCGCCTGTGACAGCTTCCTCGACACCGAGCTCGGCTTCCTGCTGGCAGAGCAGTCGGTAGACAGACTGCTCATCTGCGGCTGTGCCACCGACTTTTGCGTCGATACCACGTTGCGCAGCGCCGCCGCCAGGGGCTTTGACGCCTTTGCGGTGACCGACGCCCATACCACGGCGGACAGGCCGCACCTGAGTGCGGAGCAGATCATCCAGCACCACCACTTCATGTGGCGGCATCTGAGCCTGCCTCAAGGCAGAAGCGTGACCCTGCTCACGACGGATGAGCTGCTGGCCACCATTTAACCCGAGCGGGCGTGATAAGCTGCCCGCCCTGAAGCGATCACCTGATTGGAGTCTTGTGTGCGTCAACTCTCTGCCGTTGCCCTGCTGCTGTCGTTACCGGCGATCACCGCCTGCTCCGGTCTGCCGGGGATAGCGCCCGATGGCCCGGCCCCCCTGTTCCACACCCACATCAACGAGGAGGGGAGCAAGCGCTTCACCTTCGAGGCCGCGCCCCTAGACGCCCTGCCGGGCCGCTTGCAGGAGGACGATGACAGTCGCCTGACCCGCCGCAGCAAGAGCCTGCTGGAGCGCCGGGAGGCGCTGCAGGACGATCAGCTGACCCAGATGCTGGCGACGAACAAGTATTGCCGCAGTGGCTACATCGTCCTCAGCCAGACCTCCTGGAAGATCCGGGGAGAATGCAACGAGACCGCCTCCCAGGCCGATCGCGATGCCTTCCCCAACCAGGCCTCCTGGCAGGAGTGACCTGGGCGTGCAGACAACAAAACGGGCAGCCTGGGCTGCCCGTTTTTCATGCCAGACTCGTGTCCGTCAGACAGGTTCGTCCGCCGGGCTGGTCAGCTCGGCGCCGTTGTCGATGCGCTTGTGCCCCTCCACCAGATGGACGAAGTCCACCAGCTCGTCGCCGGAGACGCGGAACGCCTGGCCGAAGCCCTTGACGAAGAGTCCCTGCTCGGGCTTGAGGCGAAACAACACGAAGTCCTTGAGGTTGGAAAGCCCCCTGACTATCTCGCCGAAGCGCCCTTCCAGCGCCGAAACGGCCTGCTCCCAGCGCACGTCGTCCCGGGACACCACCTCGGCCACCGCATCGAAAGTGAGGCGCTTGCGGGCAAACAGCTCGCGGGCGCCGCTCTCGTCCTCGATCAGCATCAGAGAGACCCTGGGCACCTGTTGCAGGTTGCGGGCGTGGCGGGCGATCTCGGAGATAAGCACATAGTAGCCATCCTCCTGCAGCACGAAGGGGGCATAGCTGGCATTGGGGTTGCCTTCGCCATCCACGGTCGCCAGCTGCAGGGTGCGGCAACCGTCGCGGAATTCGCGGATCTCCGGTTGCAGGCGATTTTGCAGACGATCCTGACGTTCACTCATGCTTTCACTTCCTCTTGATACTGGTGGCGCAGGGCCATGAAACGCTCTACTTGATCAGGCAGCAGCTGGCGCTGCTCGTCGCGGCCCAGGTAGATCTTGAAAATGCAGCGACCGCTGTGGCCGAAGAACTGGAAGGAGTGCCCCTCCTTGCCCATGAACAGCTTGCTGACCAGGGCGATACCCACCACGTTGTCGAGCCTGAGGTGACCGTGCATCTCGCCGTCCCGTCCCATCAGGTTGTAGTAGCCGCGTGCCGTCTTGCCCTTGGGGAAGGGGGCTTTCACCTCGAAGATGGAGCCGTCGGACTCGACGATGGTGGTCACCGGGCCCCAGCCGGCCAGATCCGCCAGCAGGGCTTCGGCCTGATCGCTCGGCACCTGGGTCATCAAGTCGGCGGGCAGGTGGCGCACCACCTCCCACTCGCTGACGGCCAGCTGGGTGGCGATGCTGGACGGATGGGCGCTGGGGTCCTGCTCCAGCAGTGTCTGAATGCGTTGTGCAATGCTCATCGGTTCTCCCCCTGGATGATCTGCAATGGTGCTCGATGTCGCGGCGGATACTGTAATGAAGCGACCCACTTAACGCAATTGATAATCGATTTCATTCTCAGTGCATTTTTCTCGCGGGCTTGATATTCTCGGCGGCAATCCCACTCTCACTCACTCCTCGGAGGTTCGCATGGGCCGTCGTTTTGCCCTCGCTCTCAGCCTGTTAGGCTGCGCCCTTTCCCTCTCTTCCCTGCCCGCCGCGGCGAAGGAGCGTATCGTCAGCATAGGCCCGGCCACCACGGAACTCATCCTGGCGCTGGGGGGCCAGCAGAGCCTCATCGCCACCGACATCAGCAGCCCGGAGCCGAAAAACCTGCCGCGGGTCGGCTACCACCGCGCCCTGGCCGCCGAGGGGATCCTGAGCCTGGCCCCGACCCGGCTGATCGGCAGTGACGAGATGGGGCCGCCGCCCGCCCTGGCACAGCTTCGCCGGGCCGGGGTCGCGGTGGACGTGCTGCCCACCGCCCCCACCCTCGCCAACCTCGACGAGCGCATCGACACCCTGGCCGCCCTGCTCAAGGATCCGGCCGCCGGCGCGCGCCTGAAGGCGGAGATCCGGGCCCAGAGCGATGCCCTGGCCACCCAGGCAAAGCAGAACAAGCCGCTCAAGGTGCTCTTCCTGCTGCTGCACAAGGGGCAACCCACCAGCGTCGCCGGTGGCAACACCACCGCCAGCGCTCTCATCACCCTGGCCGGTGGCGTCAACCCGGTGGCCCGGCTGCACGACTACAAACCCGTTTCCACCGAATCCCTCATCGAGCTGCAGCCGGATCTGGTGCTGGTGAGCGGGCGCGACTGGCAGCAGTATCAGGATCCCGCCTCCGTGCTGGGCCAGGTGCCGGCACTGGAAGCCACCCCCGCCGGCAAGCGCGGGGCCATCCACGCCATCGACGGCCACGCCCTGCAGGGGGGCCTGAGCCTTCGTTCCCTGCAGCAGGCGAACCAGATCGCCCAGTGGATCAAGCAAGGATCATGATGCGCCTGCCACTGCCCTGGCTGCTGGCCCTCACCGGCGGTGCGCTGGCACTGCTGCTGGTCGGCTCCCTGGCGACCGGCCCCATGTCCCTGTCGTTTGGCGAAAGCCTGCGCGCCCTGTTCGCCGGGCAGGAGAGCGGGATGGAGGCCCACAAGCTCCTCGTCGTGAAAGAGATCCGCCTGCCCCGCACCCTGCTCTGCATCGCGGTGGGGGGCATCCTCGGCCTCTGCGGCGCCGTGATGCAGGGGCTGTTTCGCAACCCCCTGGCCGATCCCGGCATCATCGGCGTCTCCGGCGGCGCGGCGCTCGGCGCCGCCCTGGCCATCGTGCTGCTGGCTCCCCTGGGACAGCAGCTGCAGGCGTTGCTCGGCCTCGGCCTGCTGCCCCTGCTCGCCTTCCTCGGCGGGGCGCTGACCACCACCCTCGTCTATCTGCTCGGCACCCGGGAGGGAGGCACCTCGGTCACCGTCATGCTGCTGGCCGGCGTCGCCATCACGGCGCTCTCCGGCGCCGTGATCGGCCTGCTCACCTATCTCGCCGACGATCAGATGCTGCGCAACCTGAGCCTGTGGCAGATGGGATCGCTGGCAGCAGGCAAGCCGGTGGACGTGGCTCTGGCGCTGCTGACCCTGGCAACCCTGCTGCTGCTGTTCGCGCGCGATGCCAACCCCCTCAACGCCCTGCTGCTGGGCGAGGGGGAGGCTCGCCACCTGGGGGTGAACGTGCAGGCCCTCAAGCGGCGGCTCATCCTGCTCACCGCCGCCGGAGTCGGCGTGGCGGTGGCGGTGGCGGGCATGATCGGCTTCGTCGGCCTGGTGGTGCCCCATCTGGCGCGGCTGCTGGCCGGCCCCAACCACGTCCGGCTGCTGCCGCTCTCCGCCTTGCTCGGGGCAGCCCTGCTGCTGGGCGCCGACATGCTGGCCCGCACCCTGCTGGCGCCGGCCGAGATGCCGGTCGGCATCATCACCGCCCTGATGGGGGCTCCCTTCTTCATCTGGCTCTTGGTCAAGAGCCGCCGGCCCCTGTAACAGGAGACAGTCCCCTTGCCCGGAACCCCCTCCCCCCTGCTTGAGTGCCGGGAGATCAGCCTCACCCGGGGCAACCGCCTCATCCTGGACTGCCTGGATCTCAGCCTGCAGGCGGGCAGTCTGACCGCCTTGCTCGGCCCCAATGGCGCGGGCAAGAGTTCGCTGCTCAAGTGCCTGACCGGCGAGCTGGCCTGTCAGGGCTCCATCACCCTGTTCGGCAGGGAACGCCAGAGCTGGGCCGGCAACGAGCTGGCGCACCGGGTCGGCGTGTTGCCCCAGAGCTCCTCCCTGAGCTTTCCCTTCCTCTGCGAGGAGGTGGTGGCCATGGGGCGCCTGCCCCACAGCGAGCCCGCCAGCCGGCGCGACCACATAGTGCGGGCCGCCATGGCCCACGCAGGGGTGGATCATCTGGCTGGCCGCCTCTACCCGGGCCTCTCCGGCGGGGAGCGCCAGCGCGTGCAGTTTGCCCGGGTACTGGCCCAGATCTGGCAGGCGCCCGACGAGCCCCAACAGCCGAGGCTGCTGCTGCTCGACGAACCCACCTCGGCCCTCGACCTCAAGTACCAGCACCAGCTGCTCGCCATGGCCCGCGCCCTGGCCGGCCGCCACACCGCCGTGCTGGTGGTGCTGCACGATCTCAACCTCGCAGCCCGCTACGCCGACCGGCTGGTGATGCTGGCGCAGGGCCGCCTGATGGCGGACGGCGCCCCGGCAGAGGTGCTGACGCCGGCGCTCATCGAGCGGCTCTACGGCTACCCGGCCCAGGTGCTCCACCACCCCCGGAGCGGCCTGCCCATGGTGATCTGATCTCGGGCCCGCCGCCGTCCATCGCGATAACCCCCCAGGCCCCGGAAACGGACCGCCCAGAGAGCCGGGGCCGAGCACCAGCCCCCCCAGACTGCAGATACAAAAAGAGCGCCATCAGGCGCTCTCTTTGTTTCACGGCAAGCCGGCGGCTCAGGCAATCTGATAGCGGCCCGGCTTGTGATTGAGTGTCAACACCAGGTTACAGATGATGGCGGCCACCACGGAGAGGGCCAGCAACCAGGGGGAGACCACGAAGAAAGAGGCGATGACGATGGCACAATCCAGCCCCATTTGCAGCTTTCCCGCCCGGATGCCGAACCTGTCCTGAATGAAGAGCGCCAGGATGTTGAAGCCCCCCAGGCTCGCCTTGTGGCGGAACATGATGAGCAGCCCCATGCCGATCAGGGTGCCCCCGATCAGGGCCGCATAGACGGGCTCAATCTTGCCTATCTGCAACACGGCGTTGAGGTGATCCGTCATGAAGGAGACGGTGGCCACGGCGGCGAAGGTATTGAGGGTGAAGCGCGGCCCCATCCTGAGCCAGGCCAGGGCATAGAAGGGCAGGTTCATGGTGAAGAACAGCAGGCCGAAGCTGATGCCGGTCACCTGCTGCAACAGCAGGGCCAACCCGGCGGTGCCACCGGTGAGCAGCCCGACCTGATGGAACAGGAAGATGCCGAGTGAAACGAAACCTGCCGCGGTCAGCAGGGCGAGCACATCCTCATAGAGCGGGTGCGCAGAGCGGGGGGTGTTGTCCATAACCGGGTGTCCATGCGAAGTGAAAGAGTGTCTGCCGCCATCTCTGGCGGGAATGAGCCCCGTGGGCCGGGACTTCGTAATGGCCACAGTGTCCGGTTTGAGTGAGCCGGATCACAAGTCCGCGACCACACGCACCAAAATGGTGCTCGTCAGCCCAGCGTTACAGCCCCTGCACCAAGATCTGCCACTCCCTCTTGGGCCAGGCTGAAGAGAACCTGAAGAAACGCTGAAAACCCGGCAGAGCCCGCTGTTCACGGGGTTTAATCGCTCTAGAATGGCTGTCTTGCAACAAGTCTGCCTCAAGGAGCTATCGCAGATGAGAGTCACCGTATTCGGGATAGGGTATGTCGGTCTGGTCCAGGCCGCCGTGCTGGCGGAGATGGGCCACCAGGTGACCTGCGTGGATGTGGATGCCGCCAAGGTGGCGCGCCTCAAGGAGGGGTTCATCCCCATCTTCGAACCCGGCCTCGCCCCCATGGTGCAGGCCAACCATCAGGCCGGCCGCCTGCACTTCACCACGGATGTGACCGAAGGGGTAGCCTTCGCCGAGCTCATCTTCATCGCGGTCGGTACCCCGCCGGACGAGGACGGCTCCGCCGATCTCAAGCACGTGCTGGCGGTGGCGGGCACCATAGGTCAGCTGATGCAGGCAGGCAAGGTGGTGATCAACAAGAGCACTGTGCCGGTCGGCACCGCCGCCAGGGTACGCCACCATATAGAGGCCATACTGCGCGATCGCGGCGTCGAGCTGCCCCTGGAGGTGGTCTCCAACCCCGAGTTCCTCAAGGAGGGGGCCGCCGTCAATGACTGCCTGCGGCCGGATCGCATCATCATCGGTACCGGCTCGTCCCATGCCTTCGCCCTGCTGGAAGAGCTCTACGCCCCCTTCAACCGCCAGCACGATCGCATCATCCAGATGGACGAACGCAGCGCCGAGCTGACCAAGTACGCCGCCAACGCCATGCTGGCCACCAAGATCTCCTTCATGAACGAGATGGCCGGGCTGGCGGAGCGCCTCGGGGCCGATATCGAGGAGGTGCGCAAGGGGATAGGCGCCGATCCGCGCATCGGCTATCACTTCATCTACCCGGGCTGCGGCTACGGCGGCTCCTGCTTCCCCAAGGATGTGAAGGCGCTGATCCATACCGCCAGCGAAAACGGCTGTGACGTGCCCCTGCTGCGCTCGGTGGAGCAGGTGAATGACAGACAGAAGCACAGGCTCGCCGAGCGCCTCCACCAGCACTTCGGTGCAGACTTGAGCGGTCTCACCTTCGCGCTCTGGGGGCTGGCCTTCAAGCCCAACACCGACGACATGCGCGAAGCCCCGAGCCGGGTGCTGATGGAGGCCATCTGGGCCGCCGGCGGCAAGGTGCAGGCGTTCGATCCCGAGGCGATGAAAGAGGCCCAGCACCTTTACGGCCTGCGCGACGATCTGGCCCTGTGCGGCACCCAGGAAGCCGCCCTCAAGGGCGCCGATGCCCTGCTCATCTGCACCGAGTGGCAACAGTTCCGCGCCCCCGACTTCGAGCTCATCAAACGCACCCTGAAGCAGCCCGTCATCCTCGACGGCCGCAACCTCTATGATCCGGCCCGCCTGCACCAGCGCGGCTTCACCTATTACGCCATTGGCCGCGGCAACAGCCTGGAACAGGCACGCATTCTGGAGAAGGCACAATGAAGTATCTCGTCACCGGCGCCGCCGGCTTCATCGGTTTTCACCTGGCGCAGCGGCTCATCAAGGAGGGCCACGAGGTGGTCGGTCTCGACAATCTCAACGACTACTACGAGGTGAGCCTGAAGGAGGCGCGCCTGGCCCGGCTCCTGCCGCTGCCCGGGTTCCGCTTCGAGCGTTGCGATCTCGCGGACAGGCAAGCCATGGCGGCATTCTTTGCCCGCGAGAGTGCCCGGGAGCGGTTCGATCGGGTGATCCACTTCGGTGCCCAGGCCGGGGTGCGCTACTCCCTGGACAACCCCTTTGCCTACGCAGACAGCAACCTCACCGGTACCCTGACGGTGCTGGAGGGATGCCGCCATCACGGGGTCGGGCACCTGGTCTACGCCTCCTCCAGCTCGGTATACGGCCTCAACGAGCAGATGCCGTTCAAGACCTCGGACGGGGTGGATCACCCCGTCTCCCTGTATGCGGCGAGCAAGAAGGCCAACGAGCTGATGGCCCACTCCTACTCCCACCTGTATGGATTGCCGACCACGGGACTGCGCTTCTTCACCGTCTACGGCCCCTGGGGACGCCCCGACATGGCGCTGTTCAAGTTCGTGCGCGCCATCCTCAATGGCGAGCCCATCGACATCTACAATCAGGGCCAGCTCAGCCGGGACTTCACCCACATCGACGACATAGTGGAAGGCATAGTGCGCATCGCGGACCGCCCGCCGGTCGGCGAGGCGAACTGGCATGGGCAGACCGAGTCGAGCCCGGCCCCCTATCGGCTCTTCAACATCGGCAACGGCAGCCCGGTGCGGCTGCTGGACTTTGTGGAGGCCATCGAGGCAGCCCTCGGCAAGCAGGCCATCCGCAACATGATGCCCATGCAACCCGGCGATGTGCTCGCCACCTGGGCCGACACCGAGGCGCTGTTCGAGGCGACGAGTTATAGACCCAGAGTCGGGTTGAAAGAGGGGGTCGAGAGTTTCGTCAACTGGTACAGATCCTACTACCAAGCCTGAGCCCCGAACGGGCGCTGTTCGTACCGAAGCTACCGGCTATAGACCCAGAGTCGGGTTGAAAGAGGGGGTCGAGAGTTTCGTCGACTGGTACAGATCCTACTACCAAGCCTGAGCCCCCAACGGGCCCTGTTCGTACCGAAGCAACCGGCTATAGACCCAGAGTCGGGTTGAGGGAAGGGGTAGAGAGCTTCGTCCACTGGTACAAGGCATATTGCAAGGTCTGATCGCACCGGGGGATCCGACAACAAGAAGGGCTGCCACTGGCAGCCCTTCTGCTTATCCGGACCCGGGTCTCCAGCCTCAGGGGCCGGGGGCATAGTGGAACGGCTCAACCCCGGGGGTAAGCCCGCGGCACTCGGGCTTGAGGGCCGAGCTGTCGGCCAGCATCCAGTCGGTGCGGTGGCGATTGCCGAGATTCTCCATGAGGGAGGGCTCGAAGCAGCGCGCCATGAGATCGGCTGCCCCCAGCACCTGGCGGCCGGGGGCGGCTGCCACCCAGGCCGCCGCCTCGCGAGCCTGCTCCTCGTCCGGCATCCGATAGGAGTAGTGCCAGAGCGGCTGACGGGTAAACAGCAGATGCTGCTCCTTGAAGCCGGCCAGCAGCAGCGCGTTCTCCGCGGGCACCCGCTCCACCGCCAGTGCCATCACCCCCTCGGGGGTGCGCAGGTCATTGAGCTTCACGCAGATCCAGCAGGAGTAGATCAGCCAGCCCACCGCCAGCGAACTGAGGATGGCGGTGAGGGGCGCCCGGCGCAGCCCGGCGTTGAGGAGCAGCAGCGCAACCCCCAGCACCAGCAAGGGCAGCCAGGGGGCCGGCCCCAGCTCTCCGGCCTTGCTCGCCAGCCTGGCACTGAAGACCAGCGCCGCGGCACCGCCCACGCCGACGATCCCCAGCAACCAGCCAAGGCCCGACAGCAGACTGCCGGGCCAGCGCCGGGCCAGCAGATCGGCGATGAAGGGGGCCGTCAGCAGGGCCAGAGCAGGCGTGCCCGGCGTGACATAGACGCCGCGCTTGCCCGGCGACACCGAGAAGAACACGATCACCAGCACCAGGTAGCCGAGCAGCAGGATGATGCGCTTGTCCCGCCCCTGAACGGCCTTGCGCCACGCCACCACCAGCCAGGGCAGCAGCAGGGAGAGGGGCAGCCAGAATGGCGGGATCACCGAAGAGAGGTAATACCAGAAGGGTTTGACGTGGTGCCAGGAGTTGGCATAGCGGGTCACCGTCTGGCGCAGCAGTATGTTGTCCCGGTAGGCCTGCAGCACGGGATCCCCGCTCTGGGCCACGGCGAGCAACATGGGCACCAGCCACAGGCCGATGGCCAGCAGCATGAACAGGGGCCCCGCCAGCCCTTTCAGCCAGTCGGCCCAGGAGGCGGCGCGGATCTGCTCCCTATGGGTCCAGACAGCCGGGATCAGGATCAGCACGGCCAGGATCCCCACCCCCTTGGTGATGATGCCAAGGCCGGCGGCGAACCAGCCGAGCCAGTACCAGCGCCAGCCCCCCTCGCAGAGCAGGAAACGGATGAAACCGTAGACGCCGAGGGTGATGAAGAAGGTCACCAGGGCGTCAATCTGCGCCGTCTTGGCCTGCAGGGTGAACTGGACGGTGAACAGCAGCAGCAGGCCGGCCATGAAGCCCACTTGCGCGCTCCACAACCGGCGGCCCAGATCCCACACCAGCGCTATGGTCAGCAGACCCGCCAGCAGGGAGGGCAGCAGGAAGGCCACCTTGATGGAGCCGGTCAGCAGATACCCTATCGCTATCCCCCACATAAACATGGGGGGCTTGTCCGGGTAGATCTCGCCGCCGCGCATGGGGAACAGCCACTGGCCGCTCTCCACCATCTCCTTGGCCACCAGGGCGAAACGGGGCTCGTCGGCCGGCCAGGGATCCCGCAGGCCCAGACCCGCTCCCAGCACCACCAGAGCGATCAGCAGCAACCAGCCCAGGGAGCGCTGGTCGAGCAAGAAGCGATCACTCGCCACCATCGCGCACCTCCCGGTTGGTGGCCAGCTTGTCCCGGTTCCAGCCGCGATGCTGGATGTCCAGATAGAGGCTGTAGAGGGCGGTGAAGGTGGGGAAGAGATTCTGCAGCACGCCGACGGAGTCCTGCTTGGGGGAGAAGACGAAGTAGCTCAGCGTCATCAGGCTGCCGAGCACACTCATGTACCAGAACAGGCGGGGAATGACGGGCCGCCCGGCCCGCTTCGAGGCAATGAACTGCACCAGCCAGCGGCCGCCGAACATGAGCGCCCCGGTGTAACCGATGATCTTCCAGCCGGTGACATGCAGACCGGTCCAGTCCAGCCAGTCCAGTGGCATGGAGAGCAGGGTATCCATCACTCCAGAATCTCCCGGATCTCGACCACCTTGGAGCGGCGCTGCAACCACCAGACGCCGACCACGTCCACCAGCCCGACCCAGAGCCGGTTCCAGACACCGTACTTGGAGACACCCGCCTGCCGAGGCCTGTGATTGACCGGCCAGGGAGACATGGCGCCCCCTTGCGCCTGGATCAGGGCGGGAATGTAGCGGTGCATGTGATTGAAGGAGGGCAAGCGCAGGTACCATTCACGGCGCACCACCTTGAGCCCGCAACCGGTATCCGGGATACCGTCCTTGAGCAGCAGATCGCGAAAACCGTTGGCCAGTTTCGACGAGAGGCGCTTGACCCAGTCGTCGCGGCGCGTGACGCGATGGCCGATGAGTCCCACCTGATTCTTGTCCGCCTCGAAGCGGCGCTTGGCTTCCTCGAGCATGGCGGGAATGTCGGCCGGATCGTTCTGGCCATCCCCATCGAGGACCACCAGCCAGTCACCGCGCCCCTGGCGCACGCCGCTCAGCACCGCCATGCTCTGGCCGACGGCCCTGACGTGTCGCACCACCCTCAGTCTGGCAAAGCGGGCCTTCAGCTCGCACAGGAGTGCGTAGCTGTCGTCCTCGCTGCCGTCATCCACATAGATCAATTCGTAGTCGTAACTGCCCCCCAAAGCGGTATCGATTTCAGTGATGAGGGGGGCCAGATTGTCCCGCTCATCCTTGGCTGGCACTACGACTGATACATCCACTGAATAACCCATAAGAGCTTCCCAACAATTGAAGAACGCAACTAATCCTGTTGCTCACATCATGCGATAGGGAGAGGGCCTTAACGCCATAACCCACTAAAATACAAGGTATTGCATCATGACGTTCGCAGTCTACCACTCTGCAATTAACGACGGCATCAACCACTGTGCATTACGCAGTCATTTTGTCCTGCCGCTCTTCCGGGCACCGCAACCCGCAGGTGCATCTCCTGGTCAAAAGTTCCATACCATTTTCGTCTCTGATGAACTGAGACATAACCACATGTTCCATCATCTGGCTGGCAGCCAGCCCACCTAGAACCTATATCTTGCGGATACGAAAATGAGGTATCCATCATGCAGAGACTCTGCATCTGGGGCTGGGGGCTCCTCCTCCTCCTGACCACGACCCCGGCCCACGCCGAAGCCTTTCGCCAGGCCCCCAAGGCGATGAGCGCCCTGCGCCAGGGCGCCACCCTGGAGCGCAGCAACCCGAGGCAGGCCATCGCCCACTACTGCTCTGCGGCTCGCCTCGGCAACCCCGAGGCCTATTTCCGCATCGGCCGCCTGCTGGCTCGCGGCCCCCAGGGGATCCGCAACGCCCGCAGCGCCAACGCCTACCTGGCCATGGCCATGCGCCTCGGCAACCAGCAGGCCGCCCGCTACTACAACGCACGGGTCGGCAATGCCCCCCTGGGTAACTGCGGCGTCGGGGGAGGTGGCGGCGCCCCCTGGGTGCAACCGGGCACGCCGTTCGATCTGGAGCACTACATCGCCCGCCAACCGGTCGCCAAGCAGCAGCTAGCAAGCCAGATCCGTAAGGCGGCCCTGCGTCACAAGGTCGATCCCAGGCTGGCACTGGCCATCGCCATCGCCGAATCCAATCTGAACAGCCAGGCCGTCTCCCCCAAACAGGCGCAGGGGGTCATGCAGCTCATCCCCGAGACCCAGGCCCGCTTCGGCGTGACCCGTCCGTTCGATGCGCAGCAGAACATCCGTGGCGCCATGATCTACCTGAAATGGCTGGAGAAGCAGTTTGGCCCTGACTGGGTCAGGATCAGCGCGGCCTACAATGCCGGGGAGCAGGCCGTGATGCGCCACGGTGGCGTGCCTCCCTATCAGGAGACCCAGGAGTATGTGCAGCGGGTGCTCTACTACTCGGGACACGATGCGGACAAGGGGCAGAAACGGCCACGCTGACCACCATCCGGGCCCGCACCGCCGTTCAGTGGGTATCCTATCGGGCCAGAGTTAAGGAAGTCTTAAGCATGAGCCCCGGCGGGTGGCCTGATGCGGCCCTCCCGCTCCCCAGCCTAGCCAGCGCCAGCCCCCCGGTGGCGGCTTTGCCGCCCTCCTCCCATTGGTTTACAATCGACGGGTTTTTTGGAACCGTGTCGGCCCCGCCGACCCGGCCCCACCACGACATCAGTCTGTTAATGCCAAGACATTAAACTGCTGAAAGGAAGAGAATTAGCCAATGGCTCAATTTATTTACACGATGAACCATTGAAGCCGCGCGCGAGCCAGCATGAGCTACAAAGAGCCGCATAAAGCTGGCAAATTCAGAGGCTTACAATTAGTTATCAGCAGCTAATCTTGGCTTTCCCCAGCTCTTTTCGTGGCCCCATTTTAGCCCCAAACACATCATTCCTGCATTTTTTGGCCCCAAGATGGCCCCAAACTGGAGCATCATTTCTGGGGGTAATCATGGCGATTGTTGTGGCGCCCATAGTTCCAGATCGCGATTCGAGCCTCAGAGCCCCGGCACATGGCCGGGGCGGGTTCAATTACTTTGGCAGCACATCGGCACAGGGGCGCGGCACCAGGACGGTTTTACCCTGGTGCTGCTCCTGCACCTGACAGACAGGGCCGGGGGCGGTCGCGGCATTCCACGCCCAGCCAAGCAGCACGGCGACGACGATAGCCGTAATCGGATCAAGACGAACGATCATGGTGTCCCCTATGCCCAGACGTATTGCGGGGTTTCGACTACCACCGTCACCGGCGCCAGGGCGGCGGCCAGGGCGGCGTCGGTGGTGCGCACGTTGGCGTGATAGCCGGGAACGGCCTCCCGCACCTCCAGCTCGATGCCATCGACAACCCGCACCTCTCCGGTGGGGCTAGTCACCATGCCCGGCGGCAGCAGTTGCAGCGAGGCGGTGGGGTGATAGAGGGCGCCGGTTTCGCTGTCTTTGACGAAGCCAGCGACCTGCAGGGCTTTGATCATGGCGGCCTTGTCGGCCGCCTTTAAGTTGAGGTCGATAAAGTCGGTCATGCGATAGCCTTCATTTGATCGTCAGTAAGAGCGCGGCGCCAGACTCGTAGATTGCGAACATGGCCGAACAGGTTTTGCGTACCAGCCGCACCTGACCCGATATTTGTCACCGCGCTGTTTGGAAGGATGGCACCAGTCCTAGTGACGGAAGCGGAAGCTGAACCACATCGCACCGTAATCTGATCACCTTTGATGCGATATACAACCGTCTCAATGGCCCCCGGAGCGTTCTTCAATAAGTACCCCTGTTCAACAGTTCCTCCGCGCATTGCAAATCGAGTGCTATCCCCAATAAGCCATGTTGTATCGGAGACGTTGAACACCCTCGGGTAGGTTGAGAGCGGGATAGATTGGTTTCTGCGCACCTCAAAAGCCACAGTCATATCTCCCCCGCCGACCGGGATATTGAGCGGGTTTTGCAGCGTAAGAAGGTCAGCTGACCGCGTTGCCGCAGCTCCGTTTGTAGGTACCAGGGCGCTGGCTACGGGGTTGTTTTCAAGCTGGGAGCCATAAACAAAGAACGCCATAGGGGCGCTGTCTGCCTGAATGATAAATGCCGCATTCGCGCCAGCGGCTCTGGTCTGAGTTACCGAGTATCTCTTCCACTCTGTCGTCAGCGTGACCGGAACTCCAACAGAACCATTGTGAATACCGATCCTGACAACCTCACCACCAACGGCCCCTTTGAGCCAAACGGATGTTGTATAAACAGCGCCATCAACCAGTGCAGCAGTTAATTCAGGGTTGGTGCCGGTATATCTGGATGTAACATCAAAACGAGTTGCATCATTCGCATTGAAAGGGCCAGGCTGGTTTGCTGTCGCTACTGAACCAGCACCCCATACCGTGAATGCGTTATGGTACTTAACAAGGTTAAGCGCCAAGCCATCAAGTGACAGCCCCCACTGATCAAACGTTGGCTCATTCACCGCTGCGGTGGTGAGAACCCCATCACGGTTGGTATAGGTCTTGGTGGTGCTGCGGGTGAATGTCAGCATCCGCGCGATCACATCATCCCCCACTTTGACCTCGCGGCCGTAGCCGGTAAACAGCCTCAGCGAGTCGGTCAGCGGCGCCCACACATCCGGCAGCGGGAGGGCGGCGGCAGCCACGATCCCCGCTGCCCGGTCAGCCTCGGTGAGGGCGCGATCCGCTTCGGTCTTTGCCCGGTCGGCTTCGACCTTGGCGCGGGCCGTCTGCCCCTCCCCTTCGCTGGCCACCTTCTTCCAACTGGGGATGGTGACGTTGGCGCCAGTGTCCGGGTTGAGGATGGCGACATCCCCCGAGCCGGTCAGCCAGGTCATCATACCGTCGAACCAGGTGCGATACTTGGCCACCAGGGAGGCCAGGTCGGCGGCAAACTGGCTGATGGTCGAGGTGCGGGTGATGTCGATCCGGTA
>NZ_JAGKRH010000130.1:0-792 GCF_017939245.1 Aeromonas sp. PrichA-15
CTGCCTTCTGTGATGGCTGAACACGAGTTACCAGCGCGACTGATTACCATGTTGGAGAGGCTGCATGCCCATTTCAAGTATCTGGAGCAGCAAATTGCCGAGATCGACAAGGAACTGGCCAGCCAGCTTGGCGATGACGATCTTGGTCAGCGTCTGATGACAATCCCTGGTGTCGGCCCGATCACTGCCAGCGTGTTGGCCGCCGAGCTCGGTGACGGAAAACACTATCGATGTAGTCGTGATTTCGCGGCGTCAGTCGGATTGGTGCCACGCCAGTACAGTACTGGGGGCCGGGCAAACCTGAAGGGTATCAGCAAGCGTGGCGACAAAAATCTTAGACGATTGTTGGTGCAATGTGCACGAGCCTATATGCAACGGCTAGAGCGGCAAACGGGACGATTGGCTGATTGGGTCAGGTCTATGTTGACTCGGCGACATTCGAATGTTGTGGCTTGTGCACTAGCCAACAAGTTGGCCCGCACGGCTTGGGCGCTGGCGGCACGGCATACCGAATTTCGGGCAATGCCAACCTGACGCGCCCCTATTTACTTTTGTACTGACACACCCACCTGGTTTTGCGACTGTGATATTGGATGACGTGAACGGCATACCGGCCTGACTGATAACCTGGCAAAAGAATAGGCTTTCTAGGCCGAGGGTCTTTTTAGGACAGTCAGGCGCGATTCTCATCGTGGCGCGGAGAACATTCTCCATCAAGACGCCGGATAGATTTAAGCAAGCCAACCACAACACCCGAAATCAAGGTTGCAAAAAAGGGGGTGACCATAGATT
>NZ_JAGKRH010000131.1:0-12615 GCF_017939245.1 Aeromonas sp. PrichA-15
ATCGAACTGCCGGAAGGCGTAGAGATGGTCATGCCGGGCGACAACATCAAGATGGTTGTTACCCTGATTGCCCCGATCGCGATGGACGACGGCCTGCGTTTCGCCATCCGTGAAGGTGGCCGTACCGTAGGTGCTGGTGTTGTAGCCAAAGTTATCGCTTAATCTTGGCTTACATAAATAAAGCAAAGCCCCTATAATAGGGGCTTTCTTATGCAGGGGCGTAGTTCGAATTGGTAGAACAGCGGTCTCCAAAACCGATGGTTGCGGGTTCGAGTCCTGCCGCCCCTGCCATATACCTCGTCTCGTACGGGGCTTTTGTGTCTTTGGTTACGTCAGATACAGGTGGGTTGTATGAGTGTTAGTTCTGAGGGTCAGGGCGGAAGCAAGGATACCCTGCTTTGGGGCCTGGTTTTCATCATCCTGGCGGCCGCTGTAGTGGGCAATTACCTGCTGAGCGACGTTATTGCTGCCGTCCGCGCCCTGGGTGTGGTCGTTGTCATCGCTGCTGCCGGTGCAGTGGCCCTGCAAACCACCAAGGGCAAGGCAACACTGGCGTTTGCCCGTGAGTCTCGCCTGGAAGTCCGCAAGGTCGTATGGCCGACCCGTCAGGAAGCCATTCAGACAACCCTGATTGTGCTGGCGGTGACTGCCGTGATGGGGCTGCTGCTGTTCGTGTTGGACGGCGCCTTGGTCTGGTTGGTCAACCTGATTACCGGTGTGTAAGGATAAGCCATGACTGAACAACGTGAACAGCGTATGAGATGGTATGTCGTGCAGGCATTTTCCGGCTACGAAGGCCGTGTTGCCAAATCCCTGCGTGAACATATCAAGATGCATGGCATGGAAGAGCTGTTTGGTGAAGTGCTGGTCCCGACCGAAGAAGTGGTCGAGATGCGTGCTGGCCAGAAGCGCAAGAGTGAGCGCAAATTTTTCCCAGGATACGTCCTGGTCCAGATGGTGATGGATGAAACCACATGGCACTTGGTACGCAATGTACCGCGCGTCATGGGCTTCATCGGCGGTACTTCCGACCGTCCGGCTCCGATCTCCGATAAAGAAGCGGATGCCATCCTCAACCGTCTGCAAGATGCCCACGACAAACCGCGTCCGAAAACCCTGTTTGAACCGGGTGAGATGGTCCGGGTTGCCGATGGTCCGTTCGCCGACTTCAACGGTACCGTTGAAGAGGTGGACTACGAAAAGAGCCGCGTGAAGGTCTCCGTACTGATCTTCGGCCGCTCAACGCCGGTAGAACTGGATTTTGGTCAGGTCGAAAAAGGCTGATTAATCTCTGTACGTTTAACGGTTGTCAGGGGCAGCGATTATCTCTATAATTCGCTGCCCCTTTATTTGTTGGGGAGCCGTTTGCAGGAGCATGTCTCCGAGGCGTTAGAACCCATTTTTGAGGTATTTTTGTAATGGCTAAGAAAGTCACAGCTTATATCAAGCTGCAAGTTAAGGCTGGCAGTGCTAACCCCAGCCCTCCCGTTGGTCCTGCTCTGGGTCAGCACGGTGTGAACATCATGGAATTCTGTAAGGCATTCAACGCCCGTACAGAAAAGCTGGAAAAAGGTTCTCCGACTCCGGTCGTGATCACCGTTTACAGCGACCGTTCCTTCACCTTCGAAACCAAGACTCCGCCCGCTTCCTTCCTGCTGAAGAAAGCCGCTGGTATCCAGTCTGGTTCCGCCAAGCCGAACAAAGACAAGGTTGGTAAGGTGACTGTGGCTCAGCTGCAAGAAATCGCCAAGACCAAAGAGCCGGATATGACTGGTGCCGATCTGGATGCAAAAGTACGTTGCATCGCCGGTTCCGCTCGTTCCATGGGCCTGGTAGTGGAGGAGTAAGACAATGGCTAAACTGTCCAAGCGTATGCGCGTTATTCGCGAAAAAGTTGACGGTACCAAAGAGTACTCCATCAACGAAGCCATTGCCCTGCTGAAAGAACTGGCTACCGCCAAGTTCGTTGAAAGCGTTGACGTTGCCGTTAACCTGGGTATCGATGCTCGTAAATCCGACCAGAACGTACGTGGTGCAACTGTACTGCCGCACGGTACCGGTCGTGACATCCGTGTCGCCGTGTTCACCCAAGGTGCCAACGCCGAAGCCGCCAAGGCTGCCGGTGCTGAACTGGTTGGTATGGATGACCTGGCTGAGCTGGTCAAGAAAGGCGAGATGAACTTCGACGTCGTCATCGCATCCCCGGATGCCATGCGTGTTGTTGGTCAACTGGGTCAAATCCTGGGCCCGCGCGGTCTGATGCCGAACCCGAAAGTGGGTACCGTCACTCCGAACGTAGCCGAAGCCGTCAAGAACGCCAAGGCTGGTCAGGTTCGTTACCGTAACGATAAGAACGGTATCATTCATACCACTCTGGGCAAGGTCTCTTTCAACGAAGTTCAGCTGAAAGAAAACCTGGAAGCTCTGCTGGTTGCCTTGAAGAAGGCCAAGCCGTCCTCCGCCAAGGGTGTATTCATCAAGAAAGTCAGCATCTCCACCACCATGGGTGCCGGTGTTGCCGTAGACCAAGCTTCCCTGGAAGCTCAGGCCTAATTGATGGGTTTTACAAGGCGCAAAATTTAATCTATAATTTTGCGCCTTGATTGGTTGGGGGTTTCGACCTCCGTCCAAGACCGCAGGAGGCCGCAAAGCCTTAATTTTTCCTGCGTAGACGGTGCCGGAAACCCAGCGAGAAAGATTCTTTCTCTTCTGGAATCCTGCTACCGCATCGTTCCCCTCTGTTGTAAAGGTAGGGGGGATGTGTCAGTACTGGGTCAACAGACCCGGATTCAATCCAGGAGTTAAGCCAATGGCATTGGGACTCGAAGACAAAAAGGCAATTGTTGCTGAAGTCAACGAAGCTGCCAAAGGCGCTCTTTCTGCAGTTGTAGCCGATTCTCGCGGCGTCACTGTAGACAAGATGACCGTCCTGCGTAAGACCGCTCGTGAAGCTGGTGTGTACATGCGCGTTGTGCGTAACACCCTGCTGCGTCGCGCGGTAGAAGGTACCGAATACGAGTGCCTGAACGACGCATTTACCGGTCCTACCTTGATTGCTTTCTCTAACGAACACCCGGGCGCTGCCGCTCGTCTGTTCAAAGAGTTTGCCAAAGCGAACCAAAAGTTCGAAATCAAGGCTGGCGCTTTTAACGGTGAGTTTATCGCCGCAGCACAAATTGATCGTCTGGCCACGCTGCCGACTTACGAAGAAGCAATTGCGAAGTTGATGGCTACCATGAAGGAAGCCTCTGCTGGCAAGCTGGTTCGTACTATCGCTGCTGTTCGCGACCAGAAACAAGCTGCTGCTTGATTCTCACCTATCTAGGCTGTTTGAGTTTATTCAACATCAGGAATTTTTGTCATGTCTATCACTAAAGACCAAATCATCGAAGCCGTTGCTTCCATGTCCGTAATGGAAGTTGTTGAGCTGATCGAAGCTATGGAAGAGAAGTTCGGTGTTTCTGCCGCTGCTGCCGTCATGGCTGGCCCGGCTGCTGCTGAAGCAGTAGAAGAGAAGACCGAGTTCGACGTAGTTCTGACTGCTGCTGGCGCCAACAAAGTTGCCGTCATCAAGGCCGTTCGTGGCGCTACCGGTCTGGGCCTGAAAGAAGCCAAGGACCTGGTAGAAGCTGCTCCGACCAATCTGAAAGAAGCCGTGTCCAAGGACGAAGCTGAAGCTCTGAAGAAAGAGCTGGAAGCTGCCGGTGCTTCTGTTGAGATCAAATAATCTGCATTTATGTAGATTAGCCTGATAAAACAGGCTAAGGCTGGTGAATCTTTATTCACCAGCCTTTTTGCGCTGTAGACTGAGAGTATTTCACACCGTTCACGACTCTCGGTGCACCAGCAATCCGGACCGCCTCATCGTCCGGGCCAACACAAAACGGTGTTGAGACAGAGCTGTCCCGTGGGGACAGAGTGGGTCACTTATCAGCGAGCTGAGGAACCCTATGGTTTACTCTTATACCGAAAAAAAACGCATACGTAAGGACTTCGGTAAGCGAGACCAGGTACTGGACACGCCTTATCTGTTGTCCATTCAGCTGGACTCCTTCAAGCAGTTCATCGAGGCTGACCCGGAAGGTGAGTACGGCCTAGAAGCCGCCTTCCGTAGCGTTTTCCCGATCACCAGTTACTCCGGTAGTGCTGAGCTTCAGTATGTCAGCTATCGCCTGGGTGAGCCGGTATTTGACGTAAAAGAATGCCAGATCCGTGGAGTGACCTACTCCGCGCCGCTGCGTGTCAAGCTTCGTATGGTTCTGTACGACCGTGAAGCAGCTGCCGGCACCGTCAAAGACATCAAGGAACAAGAAGTTTACATGGGCGAAATTCCGCTCATGACCGAAAACGGCACCTTTGTCATCAATGGTACCGAGCGGGTCATCGTCTCCCAGCTGCACCGCAGCCCGGGCGTCTTCTTCGACCACGATAAAGGCAAAACACATTCATCCGGTAAGGTGCTTTATAACGCTCGCGTTATCCCCTACCGTGGCTCCTGGCTGGACTTCGAGTTCGATGCGAAAGACAACCTGTTTGTCCGTATCGACCGTCGTCGTAAACTGCCAGCCTCCATTATTCTGCGCGCCCTGGACTTCAGTTCCGAAGAAATCCTGGCCACCTTCTTCGAGACCATCGGTTTCGAAGTCAAGGATGGCAAGTTGATGATGGATCTGGTGCCCGAGCGCCTGCGTGGCGAGACCGCGACCTTCGACATCATTGCCAATGGCGCCGTGGTGGTTGAAACCGGTCGTCGTGTCACTGCCCGTCACATCCGTCAGCTGGAAAAAGACGGCATCACCCAGATCGAGGTGCCGGTAGAGTATGTTGTTGGCAAAGTTGCTGCCAAGAATTACCCGCACCCGCAGACTGGTGAGATGGTTGTCACTGCCAACCAGGCCCTGAGCCTGGAAGCGGTTGCCAACCTGTCCCAAGCCGGCTTCAAGCACTTCGAGGTTCTGTTCACCAACGAACTGGATCACGGTGCCTACATGTCCGAGACCCTGCGTATCGACTCCAGCTCCAGCCGCCTGGAAGCCCTGGTCGAGATCTATCGCATGATGCGTCCGGGCGAGCCGCCCACTCGTGAAGCGGCCGAGCAGCTGTTCGAGAACCTGTTCTTCTCTTCCGAGCGTTACGACCTGTCTACCGTAGGTCGGATGAAGTTCAACCGCCGTTTGGGTCGTGAAGACGAGACTGGCGTTGGCGTGCTGACCAAGGACGATATCGTCGAGGTCATGAAGCGCCTGATCGACATCCGTAACGGTAACGACGAAGTGGACGATATCGACCACCTTGGTAACCGTCGTATCCGTTCCGTCGGTGAAATGGCCGAGAACCAGTTCCGTGTTGGTCTGGTCCGTGTCGAGCGTGCGGTGAAGGAGCGCCTGTCTCTGGGCGATCTGGACACCCTGATGCCGCAGGATCTGATCAACGCCAAGCCGATCTCCGCCGCGGTCAAAGAGTTCTTTGGTTCCAGCCAGCTGTCCCAGTTCATGGACCAGAACAACCCGCTGTCCGAAGTGACCCACAAGCGCCGTATCTCCGCGCTGGGCCCGGGCGGTCTGACCCGTGAGCGTGCCGGTTTCGAAGTTCGAGACGTACACCCGACCCACTACGGTCGTCTGTGCCCCATCGAAACGCCGGAAGGTCCGAACATCGGTCTGATCAACTCGCTGTCCGTGTATTCCCGCACCAACGAGTACGGTTTCCTCGAGACCCCGTACCGCAAGGTGATCGACGGTGTGATCACCGACGAAGTGGATTACCTGTCTGCGATTGAAGAAGGCAAGTACGTGATCGCACAGGCCAACGCCGCGACCACCGAAGATGGCCGTCTGAAAGATGAATTGATCCCGTGCCGTCACAAAGGTGAATCCACCTTTATGAACGCCGACCAGATCCAGTACATGGACGTGAGCCCGCAACAGATCGTCTCTGTGGCAGCGGCCCTGATCCCGTTCCTGGAACACGATGACGCGAACCGCGCATTGATGGGTTCAAACATGCAACGTCAGGCTGTACCGACCCTGCGCGCTGACAAGCCGCTGGTAGGTACCGGTATGGAACGCGCAGTGGCCGTTGACTCCGGTGTGACCGTAGTGGCCAAGCGTGGCGGTATGATCGACTATGTCGATGCCTCCCGTATCGTTATCAAGGTCAACGAAGATGAGCTGCTGCCTGGCGAAGCTGGCATCGACATCTACAGTCTGACCAAATACACCCGTTCCAACCAGAACACCTGTATCAACCAGCGTCCGTGCGTGATGTTGGGTGAGCCGGTCATGGCTGGCGACGTACTGGCTGACGGCCCGTCCACCGATCTCGGTGAACTGGCGCTGGGTCAGAACCTGCGCGTCGCGTTCATGCCGTGGAACGGTTACAACTTCGAAGACTCGATCCTGGTGAACGAGCGTGTTGTTCAGGAAGATCGCCTGACCACCATTCACATCCAGGAACTGGCCTGTATCTCCCGTGACACCAAGTTGGGTCCGGAAGAGATCACTGCTGACATCCCGAACGTGGGTGAAGCCGCTCTGTCCAAGCTGGACGAGTCCGGCATCGTCTACGTGGGTGCCGAAGTGAAGGGCGGCGACATTCTGGTCGGCAAGGTGACTCCGAAAGGTGAAACCCAGCTGACTCCGGAAGAGAAGCTGCTGCGCGCCATCTTCGGTGAGAAGGCGTCCGACGTGAAGGACTCTTCCCTGCGAGTGCCGAACGGTGTGTACGGTACCGTGGTTGACGTGCAGGTCTTTACCCGCGATGGCGTGGAAAAAGACAAGCGCGCCAAAGAAATCGAAGAGATGCAGTTGAAGGAAGCGAAGAAGGACTTGACCGAAGAGTTCAAGATCCTGGAAGACGGCATTTTCGGCCGTTCCCGCAACCTGCTGCTGGCCGCCGGTTACAGCGAAGATCGTCTGAACAAGCTCGATCGTTCCAAGTGGTTTGAGCTGGCCATCGAAGATGAAGCCAAGCAAATCGAGCTGGAGCAGATCGCTGAACAGCACGTTGAGCTGAAGGCCGAGTTCGACAAGAAATTCGAGAACAAGCGTCGCAAGATCATCCAGGGCGATGACCTGGCGCCGGGCGTACTGAAGATCGTCAAGGTCTATCTGGCCGTCAAGCGTCGCATCCAGCCGGGTGACAAGATGGCGGGCCGTCACGGTAACAAGGGTGTTATCTCCAAGATCTGTCCGGTCGAGGATATGCCCCATGACGAGTACGGCCGTCCGGTCGACATCGTACTGAACCCGCTGGGTGTACCGTCTCGTATGAACATCGGTCAGATCCTCGAAGTGCACCTGGGCCTCGCGGCCAAGGGCATCGGCGAGAAGATCGACCGCATGATCAAAGAACAGCGCGAGCTGCACGAGATGCGCGAGTTCCTGCAACAGGTCTATGACCTGGGCGAGAAGGACTCCCAGCAAGTGAACATTGCTGAACTGTCTGACGACGACGTGCGTACCCTGGTGGGTAACCTGCGTAAGGGTCTGCCGGTGGCTACACCTGTCTTTGATGGTGCCAAAGAGCGCGAAATCAAAGCCTTGCTGAAGCTGGCCGATCTGCCGGAATCCGGTCAGATCTCCCTGTTCGACGGTCGTACCGGTAACGCCTTCGAGCGCAAGGTCACCGTGGGTTACATGTACATGCTGAAGCTGAACCACCTGGTAGACGACAAGATGCACGCGCGTTCTACCGGTTCCTACAGCCTGGTTACCCAGCAGCCGCTGGGTGGTAAGGCGCAGTTCGGTGGTCAGCGGTTCGGTGAGATGGAAGTGTGGGCCCTGGAGGCTTACGGTGCGGCATATACCCTGCAGGAAATGCTGACCGTCAAGTCTGACGATGTGAACGGCCGTACCAAGATGTACAAGAACATCGTGGATGGCGACCACCGTATGGAGCCGGGCATG
This sequence comes from Aeromonas sp. PrichA-15, assembly GCF_017939245.1. Taxonomy (NCBI): domain Bacteria; kingdom Pseudomonadati; phylum Pseudomonadota; class Gammaproteobacteria; order Aeromonadales; family Aeromonadaceae; genus Aeromonas; species Aeromonas sp. PrichA-15. Next base: position 7,908 of record NZ_JAGKRH010000131.1, read on the forward strand.
CCCGAATCCTTCAACGTATTGCTGAAGGAAATCCGCTCTCTGGGTATCAACATCGAGCTGGACGAAGAGTAAGAGCTCGCTCTTATTGTTCGAGAATTGACGTGGGCGCCCCGCTGTTTCGGCAGCCGGGGCGCCGAGGTTAGACTCCTGACAGGGGAAACACGTGAAAGACTTACTCAAGTTTTTGAAGGCTCAGACCAAGACCGAAGAGTTTGACAGTATCAAGATCGGTCTGGCCTCTCCTGACATGATCCGCTCCTGGTCATTCGGTGAGGTCAAAAAGCCTGAGACCATCAACTACCGGACTTTCAAGCCGGAGCGTGATGGTCTGTTCTGCGCCCGTATCTTCGGACCGGTGAAGGACTACGAGTGTCTGTGCGGCAAGTACAAGCGCCTGAAACACCGTGGTGTGATCTGCGAGAAGTGCGGTGTAGAAGTGACCCAGACCAAGGTCCGTCGTGAGCGCATGGGCCACATCGAGCTGGCCAGCCCGACTGCCCACATCTGGTTCCTGAAGTCCCTGCCGTCCCGTATCGGTCTGCTGCTGGACATGACCCTGCGTGACATCGAGCGCGTGCTGTATTTCGAATCCTATGTAGTGATCGAACCCGGCATGACCAACCTCGAGCGCAGCCAGATGCTCTCCGAAGAGAACTATCTGGACGCACTGGAAGAGTGGGGCGACGAATTCGACGCCAAGATGGGTGCCGAGGCCATTCTGGCTCTGCTGCGCGCCATCGATCTGGAAGGCGAAGTCAAAGCCATGCGTGAGGAGCTGGATCAGACCAACTCCGAGACCAAGCGCAAGAAGACCACCAAGCGTCTGAAGCTGATGGAAGCCTTCCTGCAGTCCGGCAACAAGCCGGAGTGGATGATCATGACTGTGCTGCCCGTGCTGCCGCCGGACCTGCGTCCGCTGGTACCGCTGGACGGCGGTCGTTTCGCGACCTCCGATCTGAACGATCTGTACCGTCGCGTGATCAACCGTAACAACCGCTTGAAGCGTCTGCTGGATCTGGCTGCGCCGGACATCATCGTGCGCAACGAAAAGCGCATGCTGCAAGAGTCCGTGGATGCCCTGCTGGACAACGGCCGTCGTGGTCGTGCCATCACCGGTTCCAACAAGCGCCCGCTGAAATCCCTGGCCGACATGATCAAGGGTAAGCAAGGTCGTTTCCGTCAGAACCTGCTGGGTAAGCGTGTCGACTACTCTGGTCGTTCCGTTATCACCGTAGGTCCGACCCTGCGTCTGCATCAGTGCGGTCTGCCGAAGAAGATGGCACTTGAGCTGTTCAAGCCCTTCATCTACGGCAAGCTGGAATCCCGCGGTCTGGCGACCACGATCAAGGCCGCCAAGAAGATGGTGGAGCGCGAAGAAGCCGTCGTCTGGGACATCCTGGACGAAGTGATCCGCGAACACCCGGTTCTGCTGAACCGTGCGCCGACCCTGCACCGTCTGGGTATCCAGGCGTTTGAACCGACCCTGATCGAAGGCAAGGCCATCCAGCTGCACCCGCTCGTCTGTGCCGCCTATAACGCGGACTTCGACGGTGACCAGATGGCGGTCCACGTACCGCTGACCCTGGAAGCCCAGCTGGAAGCGCGTGCCCTGATGATGTCCACCAACAACATCCTGTCGCCTGCCTCCGGTGAGCCGATCATCGTTCCTTCCCAGGACGTGGTCTTGGGTCTGTACTACATGACCCGCGCCCGCATCAATGCGAAGGGTGAAGGTATGGTGCTGTCCGGCCCGAAAGAGGCCGAGAAGGTCTACCGTGCCGGCCTGGCCGACCTGCATGCTCGCGTCAAGTGCCGCATCACCGAGTACGTGAAGAACGAAGCCGGTGAACTGGTTGCCAAGACCGAGATGAAGAACACCACCGTTGGTCGTGCGATCCTGAGCCTGATCCTGCCCAAAGGCATGGAATACGCTCTGATCGACGAGCCCAAGGTACTGACTGCTGCAGAGCAGGCTGACCTGGACGCCAACCCGCAGAACTGGATCAAGTGCGTCTCCAACAAGGCGCTGGGCAAAAAGCTCATCTCCCGTCTGCTGAACACCTGCTATCGCAAGCAGGGCCTGAAGGATACCGTCATCTTCGCTGACCAGCTGATGTATACCGGTTTCCACTACGCGGCCCTGTCTGGTGCCTCTGTTGGTATCGATGACATGGTCATCCCGGATGCCAAGAAAGACATCATCGCTGCTGCAGAAGCCGAAGTCGCCGAGATCCAGGACCAGTTCCTGTCCGGTCTGGTGACCGCGGGCGAACGTTACAACAAGGTTATCGATATCTGGGCTAGCGCGAACGATCGCGTCTCCAAGGCCATGATGGACAACCTTTCCAAGGAGCGTAACGTCAACTCCCTGGGCGATGAGGAAGAGCAAGCCTCCTTCAACAGCATCTTCATGATGGCCGACTCTGGTGCGCGGGGCTCCGCCGCCCAGATCCGTCAGCTGGCCGGTATGCGTGGCCTGATGGCGAAGCCGGATGGCTCCATCATCGAAACGCCGATCGTGGCGAACTTCCGTGAAGGCCTGAACGTACTGCAGTACTTCATCTCCACTCACGGTGCTCGTAAAGGTCTGGCGGATACCGCACTGAAGACAGCGAACTCCGGTTACCTGACCCGTCGTCTGGTTGACGTGGCCCAGGACATGGTGATCACCGAGGACGATTGCGGCACTACCGACGGTCTGTGGATGACTCCGCTGATCGAGGGTGGCGACGTGGTCGAGCCGCTGCGTGAGCGCGTGCTGGGTCGTGTGGTGGCCGAAGACGTGATCAAGCCGGGTACCGAGGATGAAGTGCTGGTAGCGCGCAACACCCTGCTCGACGAGCAGCTGTGTGACCTGCTGGAGCGCAACTCCGTCGACCGCGTGAAGGTACGTTCTGCCATCACCTGTGAGACCGACTTCGGTAACTGTGCTCACTGCTACGGCCGTGATCTGGCCCGTGGTCACCTGGTTAACAAGGGTGAGGCTGTCGGTGTTATCGCCGCTCAGTCCATCGGTGAACCGGGTACCCAGCTGACGATGCGTACCTTCCACATCGGTGGTGCCGCATCCCGAGCGGCTGCCGAGAGCAGCATCCAGGTGAAGAACACCGGTAGCATCAAGTTGCAGAACGCCAAGTTCGTTCTGAACAACTCTGACAAGCTGGTTATCACCTCCCGTTCTACCGAGCTGACCATCATGGACGAGATGGGCCGTACCAAGGAAAGCCACAAGCTGCCTTACGGTTCCGTGCTGGAAGTGAAGGATGGCGAAGCGGTGAACGCCGGTGATACCGTCGCGAACTGGGACCCGCACACCCACCCGATCATCACCGAAGTGGCGGGTCGTCTGCACTTCGAACACATGATCGACGGTGTGACCATCACTCGTCAGACTGACGAGCTGACCGGCCTCTCTTCCATCGTCGTACTGGATGTCAACGAGCGTCCGAGCGCCGGTAAAGAGATGCGTCCGACCGTGAAACTGGTCGACCTGAACGGCAAGGATGTGATGATCCCGGGCACCGACGTTCCCGCCCAGTACTTCCTGCCGGGCAAGGCGATCGTGAACCTGGAAGATGGTGCCAACGTGGGCGTGGGTGACGCGGTTGCGCGTATCCCGCAAGAGTCCAGCGGTACCAAGGACATCACCGGTGGTCTGCCGCGCGTTGCGGATCTGTTCGAAGCACGTCAGCCGAAAGAGCCGGCCATCCTGGCCGAGATCTCCGGTACCATCTCCTTCGGGAAAGAGACCAAGGGCAAACGCCGTCTGGTCATCACCCCGACCGATGGTGGCGAGATCTACGAAGAGATGATTCCGAAATGGCGTCACCTCAACGTGTTCGAAGGTGAAAAAGTTGAGAAGGGTGAAGTGCTGGCGGACGGTCCCGAGTCTGCTCATGACATCCTGCGCCTGCGCGGTATCAGCCCGGTCGCCAACTACATCGCCAACGAAGTGCAGGACGTTTACCGTCTGCAAGGCGTTAAGATCAACGACAAGCACATCGAAGTCATCGTGCGTCAGATGCTTCGCAAGTGCGAGATCCTGAGCGCTGGCGACACCGACCTGATCGAAGGTGAACAGGTTGAAGTGGCCCGTGTGAAGATCGCCAACCGTAAACTGGTTGCCGAAGGGAAGACCCCGGCTACCTACCGTCATATCCTGATGGGTATTACCAAGGCATCTCTGAGCACCGAGTCCTTCATCTCCGCGGCTTCCTTCCAGGAGACCACCCGCGTGCTGACCGAAGCAGCCGTTGGTGGCAAGCGTGATGAACTGCGCGGCCTGAAAGAGAACGTGATCGTGGGTCGTCTGATCCCGGCTGGTACCGGCTTTGCCTACCACCACAGCCGCATCAACCAGCGTGCCGCCGCAGCCCGTGCTGTCGGTGTGCCGCAGGTGACTGCCGATGAAGCTCAGCAAAACCTGGCGGATCTGCTCAACGCAGCCGGCAGTTTTGACGAAGAGTAATCTTCCGCAGCAGTGATCGAAAAGGGCCCCTTCTAGGGGCCCTTTTTTTAGGTTCTTCGCGGGATCTTGGGGAAGTGGAAGTTGACAGACAGGGTCAGGGCTGACGCATCAGTGTTTATACTTTGAACAACCCCATACATTCGAACAAATATTGTTCATTCAGACAGCAGAGCCTGCGCTTGTTGGCCATGCTTAGATTACGTGATTTGTTTTGCTTCAGCATGTTCAGTATCCACTGCC
>NZ_JAGKRH010000132.1:0-9410 GCF_017939245.1 Aeromonas sp. PrichA-15
TGACGGTATAACCTGGCCAGAAGGAGGCAATATCAATATGATGCACGGCGACAGCAGGGTGATGGTGGTGGTGTGTTTGGAGACAGCCAGTTTACCAGCACCCTGTCTGTCAACTTCCACTTCCCCAAGATCCCGCGAAGAACCGATTTTTACTGGTTTCGGAAATCGACCAGCGATACGCGGATTTACAAGCGGCTGGATTGATGGCGTGGTCGTGGGCTTAAACCGGTTTTAAAGAAGAGCTGGCAAGATGGCATCACCCACAACGTCCGATGGGGCTCTTGCCGGGGGTAAACAGGTTGCGTGTTGAGATAATGCGGGAGGCAATATGTTGGTAAAAGCGATAGTTCCGACGGAGCAGGTCGTAGATGTGATCTGTGATGTGTGTGGTGACAGCACGACAAAGACAATGGCACAGGAATACGGCACATTGTCAGCCCACTGGGGGTATGGCTCGGTACGGCACGATGGCGAGAGATACGAAGTGCATCTCTGTGAAGATTGTTTCTTTGAGACGCTCGCGTCTTTGCGTCAAAGCCATCGCTCGCAGAATATGTTTGAGGACGATTATGTGCCAGCCGACCCTGATCGTTTTGGTCGGGTGGAATGACGGATAAACAGTCAGGTGCTCGTAGTGGCGTCGTGAGCTGGGCCACTACAAAGCACCAGCCCGCTATGAAATTTGCAAATCTGCATTCTTGAGCTTAAAGACACAGCCTTGCCGGATCAGCTCCTCCCGGTTGGCGAGCACCAGTGGGTAGAGCAGGGGATTATTAGCATGTTCCCCGTTGTAGCTCACCTGCATCCGCTCCAGGGCGTAATGCATCAAGGGGACGCGCTGTTCTATCAGCAACTTGCCGTCGGTCATCGCATAGTCGCTGGCGATAATGGCCTGCTGTTCATCACCCAGACAGGGATTGGGGGTCACCACAGCGACCACCCGATTGTTCCACTCCAGATCCTGATCTCGACCGTGGGCCGAAGCGTCGAGTAGCTCCGGCTTGCCCCGAAAGCGGCTCATCACAAAGTCCAGATAATCCCTCTTCTTCTCGCAATACGCCCGCACATGCCAGCGAATGCCGTCATAGACCAAGGTATGGGGAACTATATTGCGCCCGCTACGCTCGGCCGAACTGAGCGACACATAATCCACATCCACCCGTAACTGGCTGCGGGCCGCCTGCACCAGACCGCGTACGATGACGGGGTCGATATGGCGGTTAGGCACATCCAGGATCTCGATATGGCCGTAACGCAGGTCCATCAGTGGCAGCGCCAAGACACCTGCCTCATGCTGGCGCTGATGCTGCTTCTCTCGGTGCAGCAGCAACAGATACTCATCCACCTTGCCTTCGCTAAAGCGAGGGCTGAACTGGGCGGTAGGTTTGTATCCCTTGAGATTGCGGTCGTACTCCAGCCCTTGTGGCGAGACCTCCTGGATATAGCGGTTGATATCCCTCGACGCCTGCTGGCGGCCAATGTTGAAGGCAGTGCAGAGGTGGTTGGTGGTTAGGCGGCCTTCCCACATCAACACGATCTCCAGCAGTCGAAAACGCAAAGTCTGATCCCAGGTGAGCGCCCCAGCGGTCATATGTGCTCCAAAATGCGACATGTGAATGTAACCAGTATCGGCATGAGTATACAGGCGACATATACTGGCAGCACCAATTGTGTAGAGCAAAGGAGAGGGAAAGTGCGAACAAGTATCCCACGAACAAAAAATGAAAATTTTAGTCATTTAATATCAATGGGTTACCAGTAAATGCTCTCGTGCCATATGACTTATTCGCACCTTCCCCAAATCAGCTTGAGCCAAGTCGAATCATCAATAACGCGGGGATTGATACCCGAATTAAAAGCCACGGAGCGCGGCGTGGCGAGGTGATGCCGGGGGCTGAACTTCAAATGCCCCCAACCCCACAGCTCAAAATCTGTAAAAAAGCGTCGCAAGGCATGCAGAAAGGCGCGTTTTGAGTTGGCAGCAATAGGCTGGCCAAGCCCTTTGAGCTGCGTTCCTTTCGCTGACTCTAGAGCCCACTCACCAACTGTCATCCGGTCAACAGCGGCAATAAGTGCTGCGCAAGTGGACATGCTCCAATCGGTGGGCGCCGTAATTCCTAGTTGCGCACGTGCTAACCAGGCACCGGTCCTCAAGATGAAACTGTAATTACTTTCACGTGTGCGGGGACGTAAGGTGGAAGTGTCTCGCCAACGACGGCACCATATCACCCAAGTAGGATCGATACCTTCTGCGTATTCCGGTGAAGTTGAACAGTGATTCCGGCCAACGTGAACACCCTGATCCTTAACGCGCTCATGTCATCTCGTTTCTAACTCGACTGTTCAGATTGGGTCAACTCACTTCTCCTCTTTCTCATCGATTCTCCCTTCAGTGACAGCCGGTGAGCGTTGTGCATCAGCCGGTCCAGGATCGCATCTGCCAGGGGTGTTGTCCCCCAAGCTCGCGTACCACTCTTCCGTTGGTAGTTGACTGACCACTACCGTCGAGTATTTTCCATACCGATCATCCATGATCTGCCTGCTGGAGGCGTGATCCAAGCCAACATCCTGGCGGTAGTCCGGCCCACACTCAGCGTTTGAGCATTTGCAGCAATGGCGGTAAGGGAGACCGGAGTCGTCAGATATCTGCTTGAAAAAACGACATGTAGAAGTATCCAGTATTGTTGCCAGCTGGGTTGCTTTCTATGCTCTTGTGGTCAAATGACGCCAGCCGTCCATCGTATGATTCTTTGGACTGGGGCCAAGGGAGCGAACAAGGATACCGAATGGCAAATCCCAAAAGTCTGATATTCCAACTGCATAAACATTGGGACGTCATCGAAGCATTGGTTCGGGCTTCGCGGGAATGGCCTGCTTTCGATGAGGCGATGGTGCTGAGGCTAATTGGCAAGTCCAGCCGGGGCAGTGACAGCGAGCCTGAGTGTGGAGAAATCTTGCGCAGCCTATGTAGCAGCGATGTCCTGCAGTGGCTTGAGCGAACCGATACCCTGCAGGTCAACCCCTTGGTGCAAGAGTTTGCGCGGGGGCTGTTACGTGAGCATGAGTTAGGGCTTTCTGCCGTGCTCAAGGCGCGTATCGAGGCCATCAAACAAGCGACAGCACAAATACTGGAAGGTTCTGAACCACTCAATCCCGATTATTTGCGTCAGGGCTCAGCCAAGATGTCAGACCTGTTGCGGCAGATCAGTTTGCAATTGGATCAGGATCGCCATGCCATATTGGAGCTGGCCGAACAGGCTAAATCCGCGGATGCAGCCATGCCAATAGCGCAACGTTATCGCTCAGTGCTTGAAGCCTATGACCAGTATGTGGAGCCCATGAACGAGATGATGGACTCCGGGCTTGCGGGCAACTTCTATCCCTTTCTGGAGCAGGCGGAGAGGGCTCTGGATCGGGCTGTAGAGGCCATCACCATACAAGGTGGGCTTTATACCCACCAGTTACAGTTGCGTCAGGTTTCTTATCAAGCCAAGGAGTTGCAGCGGTTGGGAAGATTGGTAGCCCAGCAATGTGCCGCCACCTTGCTGCCGCTGCGTGAAGAGCTGCGCGAGCATAATGGCCTGTCTGCCGCCATCAGCCAGTTGTTGGGGCGTGTGCGCAAACGTGGCCTCACGCGAGCTCTGCCGTTGCGCAATACGAAGGGGGCCTTGCCTGTCTGGCGGCAGGAGCGACCGCGACGCGTTAGTGTAGGCTTCGAGGTCAAGGATTTTATGGCCAGCGCCCTGGCGTACATACCGGAACTCATCCGTTTCCCGACGGAGGTCCCCTTCGACGCCTCACTGGTAGAGCCCATTGATGACGAGACCCTCAAACAACACCTGCAAGAGAGCCTGCCAGTGGAGAACCTGATGCTCTGGTTGCTACAGCATTATGGCGAGCAGCCGGATGCCACCTTGTTGCGACTCTACCACGAACTGGTGCGTGAGCCTCTTTGGCTGGCGAGCCTTCACCCAGATAGCACCACAACGGATTTGCAAGAGGTGCTGGTCAGTTATCACCCCAACAGGATCCAGAGATCATGATTACCTCTATTTCGCATCTGGAGTCGCTCGGTGCCCTGAGTGAGCTGTTTCGCCTGTTCAACAGCGGCAAGCACCTCAACCGGGTGGCGGAGCCTGCCCTGTGGGCCGAGCTGGAGCGGTGTCAGGAAAGCTATCAGGCTATTTTTGCCGCCCTGGGGTTTGAGCTTAAAGTCGAGCCACGTGGCTATGCCTGGTTTCATATCGAGGAGTCCGGCAGCCAAGCCAGCAAGACTAGCAAGCGCCTGGCGTTGTTATGGATGTGCTTGTTTGATACCCAGGCTGATGAGGGCAGACCCTTGTCCCGCTTTACGGAGTGGCGGGTAGACAAGGCCTTGCTGGCCAAGGCTCACGAGCATCATCAGGAGATCCTTGAGGCCGAGGGGTTGGAGCTGGATGGCTTCATCGCGTTGCTGGACAGCGCGGTCAAGCTCGGATTTGCGTTGTCACTTAACGGTTATTGGCAGTTATTGCCGGCGGTCTATCGCTATCTGGAACACTTCGAATCGTTGAGCGCATCTGGCCAAGACGATTCATTCGATGAGCCGCAGGGTGGCGAGGAAGATGAATCGGCAGAGGTGGGTTTGGATGAGGAGGAGGAAGCATGATCCAGTACGGGTTTGAGCGTCTGGTATTGTTGGGCAGTGCCGGGTATCAGAGAGCCGAGTTGCCGCTGGATGCTGCCGTCTCACTCATCGCCCCCAATAACACAGGTAAAACCAGCCTCATCAACGCGCTGCAGTTTTTATTGATCATCGACCAGCGACGCATGGACTTTGGCGCCCACGATCTGGAGAAGTCCAAACGATTCTACTTCCCCAACAACAGCGCCTACATACTGCTGGAAGCCTGTCTGCCAGAAACGGGGACCGTGGTGCTGGGATGTGTCGGCAAGGGGGTTAGCCATGACTATCAGTACTTTGCCTACAAGGGAGCGTTGGATCTGGATGATTATCGGTTGGACGGCGGCGCTCTGGTGGCGGAGCCCCAACTGGTAAACCACCTGGCCACGCGCCAGCGGCTGGTGTTTGTCTACAAGAGTCCCAATGATTTTCGCGATGCCCTGTATGGTGGTCGTCGCAAGCGGGCCGCCAGCGAGCCCGATTTCACCCTCTTTCATCTGGAGCATCAATCGGATGCTGCTGCCTATCGACAGGTCCTCACTCGTACCTTACGGCTGGATAGGCTCACCTCGGCCGATGTCAAAAATTATCTGTTGGAAATCTTCAAACGGGACTTGTCGGATGCGGCCATCGACTTTCGGCAAGAGTGGGAAAAGGCATTTAGCGAGGTCAATAGTGAACGGGCTCAGTATCAGGCGGCGGTCAATCAGTCTGCACGGATCCTGAGCTTGGCCAAACAAGTGCAAGAGCGTTTGACGCTCAGAGGCAAGCTCATCGTCTGGTGCCCACAGATAGAAGAAGACCTCAAGCAGTGGCACTCCTACTATGAGTCCACAGCAGAGGAATTGGCAGCCAAGGTGTTGCAATGCGAGACGGCACAAAAGCAATCGGGGAGCCGTATTCAGGAGCTGAGTGTCGAACGGCTCGTAAAACAGCAGTCCCATACTCAGCTGCTGGCGCTCAATCAGCAGCAAGCGGAGCTGGAGCGTCGGTTTACCCTGCTTTCGGGACGTGAGCAACTTGAAACACAGCTGGCGGCGGTCAAGGAGAATTTGGAGGCTCAGATCACCCTGCTGGGGCAGGTCAAGAGCCGCAGCGTAGAGGACATAAGGCGAGATTTACGTCGGCAACAGCAGTTGTCGATGAGCCTGCATCGGCAGCAGGAGACTTTGGCCGACAATCTCTATCGACACATGGCTGAGCATCTGAGTGAAGAGGAGTTACTGCGACTAAACCGGGTGCTCCAGGCCGGAGTGATGCAGTTGGGACCGGCAGATTTCGAACTTGATATGCCCCGGTTGAAACAACAGTTGTCACAGGCGCCGAGCGAGACGCTGATGCTGGCTGGCCTGCGCATTAACCTTCATCGGTTGCATCCCCAGTTTCAGCAACTCAGTGAAGCCGAGCTGGAGGAGCAGATCAGGGATACCGACAGGCATATCGCCAGTTTGGAGGAGCAGCGGCAAACAGCCGAGCAGCGCCATCAGGCCGAGGCACACAAGCAACGATTAGAGCAGGAGCAGCAACAACTGCGGCAGGAGCTGGCCGACTTCGACACCTGGCAGCATTTATTGGCCCAGAGTGACCAGCGAGCAGAGCAATTGATAGCCCATAAACAAGAGCTGGATAGGCTACAGGCCGAGCTGGCAGCGATTAACCAGCAGCAATTGAGCTTGGTTGATCAACTCAATGCTTTGCGACAAGCGCAGATGCGACTGAATGATGAGCATAACGGCATCGTCACCATGCGTAACCAGCGCGAGGATCAGGGGCCAGAATTCGGTTATCTGGAATCTCTTTCCTACCATCCCTGGCTCGGGGGCGCCACCAGCACGCTGGATACCCTATATACCCGTTTGCAGGAATTCCAGGCTGATAGTCGTCAATTGTCGGCGTTGAACAGCGCGTTGCAGCGCGGTTTGCAGGATTTGCACGCTGGCGGACTCACCAAGTATGAACACTGTCCGAATCAGGACGAGGAGTGGAGCCGGATCCTCGATTTCCATCAGATGTTGCCAAAAGAAGCCGAGGCATTGGAGAAGAAGGCCCGCAGTGCCGTGATCAATGTCACCGCCAGCCTTAAACAGCTCAGACAGGGGCTGAATGCTTTCAAGGCGCAGATGCGAGGCTTCAACCGGCTGGTGAGTCAGCGCCAACTGTCCGACCTCAGGGTTTTCAAAATCGAGCCCAGGGATGAAGCACACTTGGTGGAAGCCATCGAAACTCTGCTCGATAAGTCCGCTCAGATGGAGACGGGGGAGAGCTTCGATCTGTTTAATCAGCAAAGCGTGCTGGATGATGTGCGATTGGATCGCGCCAAACAGACCTTGTTTGATGAGGGCAATGCCCGGCAAGGGCTCCGTGTCGCCGATCTGTTTCGCCTGGAGTTTGTGATAGGTAAGCAGGATCAGCAGGAGGAGTCCTTCACCGAGATAGACAGTGCGGCCTCCAACGGCACCGTATTGATGGCCAAGCTGGTGACCGGGCTGGCCATGCTCCACCTGATGCATCACAAGAACAAGCGCATCCGCACCATCTGTTATCTGGATGAGGCGCTGGCGCTGGATACCCGCAACCAGAAAAATCTGATCGATGTGGCGGCAGAATTCGGTTTTGCCCTGATCTGCGCCTCGCCAGCTCCGTTGACCACGGCACGCTATTGCGTACCTATCCATCACCATGCCGGCAAGAACCATATCAATCGGCAGAGCTGGCTGGTGCTTGCTCCCAAGGAGCGACCATGAGCCGTAGTTTGATCGCCGCCTTGCGCAAATTGCGCCAAGCCCCTGGAGGAGGGCTTGCCAGCTCTCAATTGAGCGAGGGGCAACGACGTGAGCTGAGCAGCTTTGCCCGCGCTACCGGCAGCATACAGATGCGGCCCGAGGGCAGGGGAGTCGTATTTGAGATAAGGCTGCCCGCCGTGGTGGAACACCAGTGGCGACAACTGGTGCCGATAGAGCAAGCCGAATTGGTCGATGGTCTGCCACGCCGAGCGCGTAACATCGCCGCCACTCGCCGTAGCAAGGGGGCAGATCATGGGCATGAGTTCAGCTATCTGCTGTTAAAGGCTGGTCCCGGTCAGGTGGCGTGGCGAGACGATAAAGACAACCGGCTGGACTTGCGACTGAGCACCGATCAACTGGGCGTCGCCGCTCTGACTGTGCACGCCGACAGCACCTGGTATACCGAACATCCGCTATGGCTTGTGGAAAATCAGGCGCTGTTTGACCAGCTGGACTGGCTACCCTGCGCCCAGCCCGCCAGTGTTGCTTATTACAGTGGCCAATTGCCCAACACATTGTTGGATTGGCTCGCCTTGCGCCAGCGGGCGCCTGCGATCCACTTCTTTCCCGACTACGACGGAGTGGGTCTGCTCAACTTTGCCCGGCTTCGCAGCCGTCTTGGCCACAGCGTGGCCCTGTGGTTGATGCCCGAGTGGCCATCTCGTCTCGAGCGTTTCGGTTGTACCACGCTTTGGCAGGATACCCAGCGCGAATTCAACGCCATGCTGGCACACCCTGCGACAGCCGATTTCGACGTGGAAGTGAAGCAATTGATCCGGTCAATGCAAGCCAGCGGGATGGCGCTGGAGCAGGAAGCCGTGTGGTTGTGAGGAACTGCCCCGTCCGTCTCGCCTGCCTCTTATCTGTCTATTAGTTTGAAAATATCTGCTTGAAAATACGACATGTGCAAAACCCCAGTATCGAAGCGGCTTTGCTCGAACGATATAGTCATCTGGGTTTTAACTGATGACTTGAGAGATAAAGGATGAAGGCGGCGACACGGCATGATTGGCAAGGGTTACAACCATTGCATCGAGATGCGCTCACCCTTCCGCTGAGCCTGCGCTTTCGCGATGAGCAGATGGCCAATATCCGACAGGGATTTATCCCTCCGGCGATGGAGTACAAATGGTTCTGCTATTTCGAAGGAGAAACTCTCCACCTATACCGGAGCTGGACGGGGAGCAAGGCGGCGGAAGTGCTCTTTGTTCGTGACAGTGAAGGTTGGTGGCTGGCATCGAGAATGCGGTTGTCGCTGGATCCTGATCATTTCGGCTGGTCTTTGGAGGAGGCCAAATCGATCATCGAAAGCGAAATTGCCTTTTATGCCGCCGGGCAAGTCCCCGTCGATGGCTTTGCGCAGATGCTGCAAACGGCGTCCCAAGCGGGTTATTTCGGCTCGCCCAGCGTCGTGCATGAATTGCTGTTTCCCTTCTTCCATTGTCTGCTCTGCAAGGGGGTGGCGCCGCATATCGAGGGCATCCCAGCGCGAAGCGTTGCCGATGTTGTGGAGGAAAATAAACGGGTAACGCGTGCGATCAGCAGGCAGACCGGGGAGGTGCACGGCCTGGAGGCGTGGCGCACGGCGGAGCAACTTGGCAAGGCCCTCATCCATTACTTCGAGTTGGATGAGGGGTGGCACGCAGGGGAAGATCTCGCCTTCACGCTCAGTGAGGGGCTGGCTGCCGTCGGCATTCAGGTATCTGAGGTGATCCTGGCCTTTATCCATGCGCCATCTCCCACGCTGGACGGCCTCATTCAGTATTTGAAGGTGATACAGGACTTTGTGGTCAGCGTCATGATGGGCACTAACAGCGCCTCATATACAGGACCTTAAGAAAACACTTCATTTGAAATTCCTTCTAAGGTCCTGTTCTGTATCGATTTTCGCTGCTTGGTTCGACGGGCATTTTTCGCCAAGTAAACGGCAGCCCATTCCAGACGCTCTCTTATTTCCACCAACA
>NZ_JAGKRH010000133.1:0-11802 GCF_017939245.1 Aeromonas sp. PrichA-15
CGAGCCAGCATGTCGCCAGATGCCTCAACAACATCGTTCAGATCGTTTGCAATAGACATAAAAAATCCGGAACCAGTGATTGGTTCCGGATTGTCCTACAGCAGAAGGATCGGTCAATGGATCCTTAACTGATCAGCATTGCGCCCACAGGCGGCCCTTTTTTATGGAAAATAGTGGCGAATTCCCCCTGCTCGCTCTTGTAAAGCAGGGGCAAAAATGAGTGAATCTAGCGCCTTTTTTCGCTGTGGATGGAGTTGGTTGTATGGGGTGTTGGATTCGCGCAATCGCGCTGGTAGGTGGATTGATGGGACTGCTGGGTTCACAGGCATCCCTGGCGACCCCCGACCCGGCCAAGCTGCAGCTCAAATCGGGCAGTGCCCTGGTGATGGACGTCAACACCGGCAAGACCCTGTATCAGAAAAACCCCACCCGGGTGCGCCCCATCGCCTCCCTCACCAAGCTGATGACGGCGCTGGTGGTGCTGGATGCCCGCCAGAACCTCAATCAGACCCTGACCATTGATCAGAACGACAGGGACAACATCAAGCACACCTATTCACGGGTGCGCATGGGCACCCAGGTCAGCCGCCGCGACGCCCTGCATCTGGCGCTGATGTCCTCCGAGAACCGCATGGCCTCGGCGCTTGCCCGCCACTACCCGGGGGGTCGCCAGGCCTTCATCCGCGCCATGAACAACAAGGCCAGACAGCTCGGCATGCGCAACACCCGCTACTATGACTCCACCGGTCTCTCCACCCGCAACGTCTCCACCGCCCAGGATCTGGCCAAGCTCCTCTCTGCGGCCTATCGACAGCCGCTGATCCGTGAATTCACCCAGGACACCAGCAGGGAGATGCGCTTTCACAAGCCGGCCTACAGCCTGATGTTCAACAATACCAACCCGCTGGTGAAGAACCCGGACTGGGATGTACGCCTCTCCAAGACAGGCTATACCGACGAAGCGGGCCGCTGCCTGCTGATGCGTGCCAAACCGGATCGTCAGGAGCTCGCCATCGTACTGCTCAACTCGGTGGGCAAACGCACCCCTGTCGGGGATGCCAACCGCATCCGCAAGTGGCTGAAAAGCTGATTCTTTCCACGAAGACATGAAAGGATGCCACGGCATCCTTTTTTATTGCCCGTCAAATGCCTCAGCAGGCCGCCAGAGGGCGCCAGCCCCGCACAGCATAGTGCGTTATGGTAAGGGCACCCAGGGGCACGTGCAGCCAGGGGGAACCGTCCCCCGTGGGGGCGTCAGGGAGAAGGACACGAGAGAGACAACCCCATGATGGGGAGGAGGAAATCGCCCATAAAAAAACAGCCCCGACTGACGTCGAGGCTGTCTGTATGGTGCGCCCGAGAGGATTCGAACCTCTGACCACCTGGTTCGTAGCCAGGTACTCTATCCAGCTGAGCTACGGGCGCTCACAACTTGTTGCACTGCTTGAAATATGGTGCGCCCGAGAGGATTCGAACCTCTGACCACCTGGTTCGTAGCCAGGTACTCTATCCAGCTGAGCTACGGGCGCTCATAAATTGTTGCACTGCTTGAAACATGGTGCGCCCGAGAGGATTCGAACCTCTGACCACCTGGTTCGTAGCCAGGTACTCTATCCAGCTGAGCTACGGGCGCTCATAAATCATTGTATTGCTTGAAATGGTGCGCCCGAGAGGATTCGAACCTCTGACCACCTGGTTCGTAGCCAGGTACTCTATCCAGCTGAGCTACGGGCGCCCTGTTTTCAAACGATAAAAAAAGCTTACTCAACAGTAAGCCTTCTTTAGTGCCGACTTGCTGATGGTCAACACATGACTCCAAGAGTCAAATATGGTGCGCCCGAGAGGATTCGAACCTCTGACCACCTGGTTCGTAGCCAGGTACTCTATCCAGCTGAGCTACGGGCGCAAAATGGCGGAGAAGGGGGGATTCGAACCCCCGATGCGGGTATAAGCCGCATACTCCCTTAGCAGGGGAGCGCCTTCAGCCTCTCGGCCACCTCTCCGTTTGCGGGGCTGATAATACTTCACAGGGATTTTTAGTCAAACACTTTTTTGGAGAAAACAGAGCGTTCGCTCAGCATTTGGCCAAAGAGTGGAATATTCAAGCAATATCGACACTTACCCAGTAGTTTCGCGCTCTGCAGGCCGATTTGCAGGCCCCTGAAAAACAAAAGGCGACATCCGGGATGTCGCCTTCATGCAGCCATGAAATGGCTTAGAAATTCGGTTGGCCCGGGACTTTCTCGGCCTGTATCCGCATGTAGATCTCTTCGCGGTGTACGGAAACCTCTTTCGGTGCATTCACACCGATACGAACCTGGTTCCCTTTTACGCCCAGTACGGTAACGGTTACTTCGTCACCAATCATCAGGGTTTCCCCTACACGACGAGTCAAAATAAGCATTCGCTTGCTCCTGTATCCTGTTTTGTATTTATATCGATATGCGCCATTATCTTACAAAGATACCGATATGGTAAATGGTTGAAACTAAATCAATCAGGGATTGTTTCCCAAGGGCTGCTCATGAGGCTCTTGATCCAACCCGAACGCCGAGTGCAACGAACGCACGGCCAGCTCCAGGTACTTCTCGTCAATCACCACGGATATCTTGATTTCAGAGGTGGAGATCAGCTGCATGTTGATCCCTTCCTCACCCAATACCTTGAACATGGTGCGCGCTACACCAGGATGATTCCACATGCCGACCCCGACGATGGAGACCTTGGCGATCTCTCCGTTGCCCTGCACGCAGGCGGCCCCCAGCTCGCTGGCGGTCTCCTCCAGCAAGGCGCGGGCCCGGCGATAATCATCGCGATTCACCGTGAAGGTGAAATCGGCGGTGCCATCCCCCATGGTGTTCTGCACTATCATGTCGACATCTATGTTGGCGTCGCTGATCGGATTCAGGATCTGCGCGGCCACGGTCGGCCTGTCCGGCACACCCAGAATGGTCAGGCTGGCCTCGTTGCGATTGAACGCAATGCCGGATACCAGGGGTGCTTCCATCCTCTCACCTCCATATGTGATTAAGGTTCCCTCTCCGTCGACGAAACTCGACAGCACCCTTAGCGGCACGCGGTACTTGCCCGCGAACTCGACCGAACGGATCTGCAACACCTTGGCTCCGAGACTCGCCATCTCGAGCATCTCCTCGAAGGTGATGGTATCGAGGCGACGCGCCTTGGGCTCGATGCGCGGATCCGTGGTATACACTCCGTCCACATCGGTAAAGATCTGGCACTCATCGGCCTTGATGGCCGCAGCCACGGCCACCGCGGTGGTATCCGAACCCCCTCGGCCCAGGGTAGTGATGGCATTATGCTCATCGCGCCCCTGGAAACCGGCAATCACTACCACCTTGCCGGCACCGAGTGCGGCTTCCACCTGCTCGGTGTCGATACGGGTGATGCGCGCCTTGCCATAGGCGGAATCGGTGTGGATGCGGACCTGATCGCCGGTCATCGAGACTGCGGGGCAACCGCGCTTGTTGAGCGCAATCGCCAGCAGTGCAATGGTGACCTGCTCACCGGTGGAGATCAGCACATCCATCTCGCGCCGGTTGGCATCCTGGTCCAGCTGCTGGGCCATGCCCAGCAACCGGTTGGTTTCGCCCGACATGGCGGAGACCACCACCACCACGTCATGTCCCTGGGCACGGGTCAGTTGAACCCGCTCAGCAACTGCCTCGATCCGCTCCAGCGTGCCGACCGAGGTGCCACCGTACTTCTGTACATAGAGTGCCACAGATCACCTCGCCCGCTTACAGGCGCTCTTCCAGCCAGGAGTGAACGGATTGCAGCGCCGCCGGCACCGCCTCAGGCTGGGTACCACCCGCCTGTGCCATGTCGGGACGACCACCGCCCTTGCCACCCACCTGCTGGGCCACCAGATTGACCAGCTCACCAGCTTTGACCTTGCCGGTCAGGTCATTGGTCACGCCCGCGATCAGGTTGACCTTGCCATCACTGCTGGTTGCCAGCAGCACGACACCGGATTTCATCTGGTTCTTCAGCTCGTCCAGCATGCCGCGCAGGGATTTGGGGTCGACCCCTTCCAGGGCGGCAACCAGCACCTTCTGGCCATTGATGTCGATGACCTGACTCAGCAGGTCGTTACCCGCCTGCGCCGCCAGCTTGGCTTTGAGCTGTTCCAGCTCGCGCTCCATCATCTTGGCCTTGTCCAGTACCTGGCGCACCTTGTCGGCGATGGAAAACTGATCGCCCTTCACCAACGCGGCGGCCTCTTCGATCTGTTCACCCAGCTGGTGCATCAGATCGATGGCGCTCTTGCCGGTGACCGCTTCGATACGACGCACGCCAGCCGCGATGCCGCTCTCGGCAATGATCTTGAAGAAGCCGATGTCACCGGTGCGCTTGGCGTGAGTACCGCCGCACAGCTCGGTGGAGTAGTCGCCCATGCGTACCACGCGCACATCGTCTTCATATTTCTCGCCAAACAGCGCCATGGCACCGGCTGACTTGGCCTCTTCCAGCCCCATCAGCTGGGTGGCCACCTCGTGGTTGGCACGGATCTGGGCGTTGACGAGCTCCTCGATCCGGCGAATGGTCGCCATGGTCAGCCCTTCGAAGTGGGAGAAGTCGAAGCGCATGCGCTCGGCGCCCACCAGGGATCCTTTCTGGGTCACATGCTCACCCAGCGCCTGGCGCAAGGCCGCGTGCAGCAGGTGAGTCACGGAGTGGTTAAGGGCGATGGCCTGACGACGGTCGCCATCGACCACGGCCTCGACCTCGGCTCCCTTCTCCAGGGTACCCAGTTCCAGATAGCCCTTGTGGATGATCGCCTTGCCCGCTTTCTGGGTGTCGGTGACGGCGAAGATGCCGTCATCCACCTTGAGGATGCCGCTGTCACCCACCTGACCGCCGGACTCCGCATAGAAGGGGGTCTCCGCCAGCACGATCACTGCCTCTTCACCGGCGATGAGGCCATTGACCTCGACACCATCCTTGTAGATACCGACCACCTGGGTGTTCTGGCTCAGCTGCTTGTAACCGGTAAAGGGGGTCTCGAAATCGAGCTTCAGCACGTCGTTGTAGTTCACGCCGAAACTGGAAGCCTCTTTCGCGCGGGCGCGCTGCTTCTCCATCTCGGCCTTGAAGCCCTCTTCGTCGATGCCGATCTCGCGCTCGCGCACCACGTCGGCGGTCAGGTCGGCCGGGAAGCCGTATGTGTCATAGAGCTTGAACACCACTTCACCCGGGATCACCTTGGCATCACCGAGGTTGGCCAGGGCGTCTTCCAGCAGCAGCAGACCTCTGTCCAGCGTGCGGACGAACTGCTCCTCCTCGATACGCAACACTCGCTCGACCAGCGGCAACTGGGCGATCAGTTCTGCCGCCACATCCTTCATCTGCACGGCCAGCTCGGCAGCCAGCTTGTAGAAGAAGACGTCGGTAGCACCCAGCTTGCGGCCGTGACGCACGGCGCGGCGGATGATGCGGCGCAGCACGTAGCCGCGACCTTCATTGGAGGGCATGACTCCGTCAGCCACCAGGAAAGCGCAGGAACGGATGTGGTCCGCGATGACGCGCAGGGACTGGTTGCTCAGATCCGTGGTGCCGACGATCTCGGCCGCCTTCTTGATCAACGCCTGGAAGATGTCGATCTCATAGTTGGAGTGCACCCCCTGCATGATGGCGGAGATACGCTCCAGACCCATGCCGGTATCCACGGACGGACGGGGCAGCGGCTCCATGGTGCCGTCAGCCTGACGGTTGAACTGCATGAAGACCACGTTCCAGATCTCGATGAAGCGGTCGCCATCCTCGTCTGGTGAACCGGGAGGGCCACCCCAGATGTGATCGCCGTGGTCGTAGAAGATCTCTGTGCAGGGACCACATGGGCCGGTATCGCCCATGGCCCAGAAGTTGTCGGATGCATAAGGAGCACCCTTGTTGTCACCGATGCGCACGATGCGATCGGCCGGCACGCCGACCTCTTTTTCCCAGATGTCGAAGGCTTCGTCGTCAGTCGCGTAGACGGTCACCAGCAGGCGCTCTTTGGGCAGCTTGAGGGTACCGGTCAGGAATTCCCATGCAAACCGGATGGCGTCCTGTTTGAAGTAGTCACCGAAGCTGAAGTTGCCCAGCATCTCGAAGAAGGTGTGGTGACGGGCGGTATAGCCGACGTTTTCCAGGTCATTGTGCTTGCCGCCAGCCCGCACGCAACGCTGGGCCGTGGTGGCACGGTGATAGGCACGCTTGTCGGCGCCAAGGAACACGTCCTTGAACTGGTTCATCCCTGCGTTGGTGAACAGCAGGGTCGGATCGTTGTGCGGTACCAGCGAGCTGGAAGAGACAACCTGGTGTCCCTGGGTGCGGAAATACTCGAGAAACGCAGTGCGAATCTCTGACGTGGACATGTACATGGAAAATCCTGCTTGATTCGAATACGGACTTTTAACCGCATTAATGTAAGTTTTCTGCAGGGTAAAGTAAAACGTGGGGACCCTTGGCGGGTGAAATAGCCCCCAAGGGGCCAGCGTTTGGCTGCAGCACCCGCAAGGACGTCGCAACAGGGGGGCTTCGGGATGCCTCGCTCGACCACAGGGCCGCCATCGACAGACTCGGCGAAGGGCTGATATTCCCCACCAGCCGCACCGCACACCAGTTGCTATAGGTGTTCAACCTTGGCGCGCCACTATTGCTCATCTTGCATGGCTGAGAGGGCGTAACGGGCTTGTTCCTGGGTAAAACCACGCCCCATCAGATATTTGAGCCACTTCATGCGCAGTTTGAAGTCGGCAAGGTCGGTCGCCTTTGCCCGACGCGACAACAACGCAAGCGCCAGTTCGAACCAGTCGAGCTCGGGTTGATCCAGGGCAGCCTCGATCTGGGTGTCATCCAGCCCCTTGCGGCGCAGATCGAAGCGGATCCTGAGCGGACCATGGCCTTTGGCCGCACCAGCCCGCACCGCCATGGCACCGTAACGATCGTCATTGACCCAGCCATAGCCACGGCAATGGTCGAGTACAACGGCGACCACCTCCTCCTCGAATCCCTTCTGACGCAGGCGTCTGGCCAGCTCCGACTCGGCACTCTCGCGACGGGCCAGACTGCGCATGGCGTAGGCACGGGCGGCCGCCAGCTGCTCTTCAAAGGTCAATTCGACGGGCTCGCCCGTTTCGTTCACTGATTCATCCGCCATAAACAACAAGGCCGGGTATCAACCCGGCCTTTCCTCATTCCTTATTCGAACTCTTGTTCGTTTTCGGCTTCAAACTCGTCGTATTCGGCAGCCGTGGCCTTCTCTTCCACCGGCGCGGCGCCAGAGAGCAGCAGCTCGCGCAGCTTCACTTCCACCTCGGCAGCCAGTGCCTTGTTTTCGGAGAAGAGCTTCATCACGTTGGCTTTGCCCTGGCCGATCTTCTCGCCGTTGTAGCTGTACCAGGCGCCCGCCTTGTCGATCAGCTTGTGCTTGACGCCGAGATCCACCAGCTCGCCCTCCTTGGAGATACCGGCACCATAGAAGATCTGGAACTCAGCCTGCTTGAAGGGTGGCGCCACCTTGTTCTTGACGACCTTGACGCGGGTTTCGTTGCCGACCACCTCGTCCCCTTCCTTGATGGCGCCGGTACGACGGATGTCAAGGCGCACGGAGGCGTAAAACTTCAGAGCGTTACCACCGGTGGTGGTCTCCGGGCTGCCGAACATGACGCCAATCTTCATCCGGATCTGGTTGATGAAGATGCACAGGCAGTTGGCGTTCTTGATGTTGGCGGTCAATTTACGCAGCGCCTGGGACATCAGTCGGGCCTGCAGGCCGACGTGGGAGTCACCCATCTCCCCTTCGATTTCCGCTTTCGGGGTCAGGGCAGCCACGGAGTCGACGATGATGACGTCGACGGCATTGGAGCGCACCAGCATGTCGCAAATCTCCAGTGCCTGTTCACCGGTATCCGGCTGGGAGATGAGCAGGTCGTCGACGTTGACGCCCAGCTTGGCGGCATAGATAGGATCCAGTGCGTGCTCCGCATCGACGAAGGCACAGGTCTTGCCCTTCTTCTGGGCTTCGGCGATCACCTGCAGGGTCAGCGTAGTTTTACCGGAGGATTCCGGACCGTAGATCTCGACGATACGACCGCACGGCAGACCACCGATCCCCAGCGCCACGTCCAGAGAGAGAGAGCCGGTGGAGATGGCTTCAATATCCATGGTCTTGCTGTCGCCCAGACGCATGATGGAGCCTTTGCCAAACTGCTTTTCGATCTGGCCCAGCGCAGCCGCCAGTGCCTTCTGTTTGTTCTGATCCATGCCAATCTCCGCTGGGAATCGTGAATAAGAAGTGAAGTTGGGCTAAGTATACTGTTTATGCATACAGTATCAAGCCCAATTTATTTGAGCAGTGCCAGGAGTCCGGACAAGGCCTGTCTGACCGCCTGCTGGCGCACCTGATGGCGATCCCCATCGAAACGGGCGAGCAGGGAGTGGTGACGACCGGTACGATCTGCCCAGGCAAACCAGACAGTGCCGACCGGTTTCTCCTCGCTGCCACCACCAGGCCCGGCGATACCGCTGATGGCCACGCAGATACCCGCATCGGAGCGAGCCAGGCAGCCCCGGGTCATCTCCAGCACCACGGGTTCGCTGACGGCGCCGTGGCGCAACAGGCTGTCGATGCTGACGCCGAGCATCTGCTGTTTGGCTTCGTTGGTGTAGGTCACGAAACCGCGATCGAACCAGGCAGAGCTGCCGGCAGTATCCGTGATGGCAGTGGCAACCCCGCCGCCGGTGCAGGATTCCGCCGTGGCGGCCAGCCAGCCTCTGGCCAGCAGTGCCTCGCCCAATTCCCGGGATAAGCGGGAGATCTCTGCTTCAAGTCCCATCATCGCGTCCTCTTCCGGCCTCTTCCAGGCGAAATATGGCGCTCATTATGCAGTTGCCCCGCCCCTCGGGCAACCGACCCCGGGGCCACTGCGTCAGCAAGTTGTCGTCGCTTAAGCTCCAGTACATGGCTGCTCGTTATCATGTTCCAACACCGCCATGCATGCGGTTTCCATCCCATCAGACCAAGGAGAAAGCCGGATGAAGCATCCGTTCAACGTCGCCATGACAGCCCTCGCAATGTGTATCGCCACCCATGCCTTTGCCACCGAGGGTACCGCCGAGCTGCAGAGCGAGACCACCCTGGCCCAGGAGCTGAACCTCTCCAGCGCGCAGGTGGAGCAGATCAAGGGGCTGCGCGAGCAGGCCACCAGGGAGCTGGGCTCAATCAAGCTCGACGCAATCGGCCAGGACGTCATCGTCAACATGATCAAGTCCGGCAAATGGGATGAAGTGGCGGCGAGAAAGCAGTTGCAGACCATCAGCGACGTACAGGCCGAGGCCCGCTACCATCGCGCCCACTACCTCTTCGAGGTGAGCCGGGTGCTGACACCCGAGCAGAAAGCCAAGCTGCACGAGATGCTGAGCGGCGACGAAGCCATGTACTGAGGGCGACACTCTCCCCGCTCTCCCATCCCCGCATCCGTGCGGGGATGCTATTTCTCCTCCCCCATGCCTCTTCTCGGCCAGGCTCCATCCCAGGCCACTCTGGCCAGCATCAGCCGGATGCACAGATCCGCGACGGGACGCCAGCTTTGCCCCCAAGACGGAGATTCCTCCTCACCATCTTGCCTCGAGCATGTAGAATGGCCCCCAGATTCAGACCCATGACGGCAGACGTTTGCCCGCAAGAGCACCTTCTGGAATAGCACATGACAGCACAATACCAAGCGCCAGGCGCCAACTTGAGCGCCCACACCCCCATGATGCATAGGTGTATTTTCATTGATATATAAACAGTTTTTGCCCCTAAAACCAAATACCTACATTTAAACCTATACTTATAGTTTTTGCCCCTCCCCTCTCCCAAGATCCCCCCCCCTTCCAAAAAACTCCTTCCCTTGAGGCCGCAATCCCTCACCATTCATTAGTGGTTCTCAATCAAAGCCCTTCAACCAAATGCAAAAAGAACGGGGGCTCATTGGCTCCCACATTTACGTTACTCATCGTCCTCATCTGGACGCTCGTCACCCATTCTATTTCTGCTGAATAAGCATCGTACCCAAGCCGGGGCGATTCAAACTGCCCTGGGCAGTCAACTTAGTTCAATCTATGATGCAACTGATGTAGGTAGGCCACTCCCCACTCTGCTGCATCTCCACATATGAATATTTCTCAAGCTGACACCCGCCCCCGATTCAAAAACAGTTCAAGGAGCAACGGCAAAGAACATGAGCAAAAAGAACGGGGGGCTCATTGCCCCCCGTGTTTAGGTCACTCTTCGTCCTCATCATCGGGACGTTCGTCATATCCCCGGCTCTGCCAGTAAGCATCATGCTCAGGGTTTAACTGACGTGAATGGTTATCGTCATCATCTTTTTTGGACATCACAGGCTCCATGCCGTTATGGTCAACCAAGTCATGGCAATGCGCTTCCGCATGCCAAGGCAGAAATGCTGTTACTTACGATTCGGGTTCATTTCCTTGCCACGATTCCCCTGATTCTGGTCGTACTGACGATTGGTCCCAGGTGAGCCAGCATTTTTATTCTGCATGTTGGCGGAATTATCTGCGGGTTTGATGGGGGATAGCTTTGACATAGAAGACTCCTTGAACGTTGATGGTCGTCAGTGCAACGTTACGCTGACAAGACTCATCATCAATCAGTGCAATGCACTAAAAAGCCCTTCCAAACAAAAAGTCGACTGTTGCAGAGAATTCTTTTGCAGCGCCAAATTCTGCCTCGATATGTTGAGCGAGTTTAACTAGTTCAATTGGCTCGTTTTCAGCAGCCAAGGTGACACGAACCGCAAGTTGCGCTGCAACATCCAGTTCACCATCCAAGTAGCAACGTAGCATGGGATCAGCCTTGGCAAGGCTGGCGCTACGAGCAACATTGCAGCTCAGTAGCCCCATATCCCCCTTCAATAAGATCTGAGGTAACACCTCAAATGGGTTATCCAGCCTGTGTTTTCGGAGATCTAGATCAGGTGTCGCAAGTTTATGAACGAAGGTTGCCGCATTCACGTTCAGATGGACAAGCTCCAGCAACGATTGCCGATTCATCACAATCAGGCCAGCAAGTTTGGCTGCTCTCTGCCGCACCTCTACATCATCAAAGATCAGCTTAACCTTGGCGGGATCAGGGAAGATCGCCAGCAACAACGTTGCATTGAACAATGTTGTTAGCTCGCACGTTGGTAAGCTTCTGTGATTTCGGTGAGAGATACGTTGAACATCCATATGTATCAGTTCATTGCGAACCAAGCTGTTCAACTGATCTTTGAGCTTGGGGTAGCTCGTCAACTTAATCCCAAACAGGTCCTTTACTGCATCTGCCAAGGTGTGCGAGCTCATGATTGACAAGCTCCCCGTAACAACGACTCGGTTGATGGCGGCAAGCTCTTCTCATCTTTGTAACCTGCAACGTACCGTGCCCGCTTTAACC
The DNA here is from genome assembly GCF_017939245.1 of Aeromonas sp. PrichA-15. Taxonomy (NCBI): domain Bacteria; kingdom Pseudomonadati; phylum Pseudomonadota; class Gammaproteobacteria; order Aeromonadales; family Aeromonadaceae; genus Aeromonas; species Aeromonas sp. PrichA-15. The sequence continues at coordinate 11,450 of NZ_JAGKRH010000133.1, forward strand.
AGTCCCCCTTACAATCATGACCACGGTCATATTCATCGATCACGCCCTTGCAGTAACCAGCACGTAATGCTTCAGAAAGTGACGTTATCAAGGCAGCTTTGAACGTGTACTGCTGATTGTTCTCATAGATCTGGATAGCTTCAACGCAACCTTCAATCAAAGTTGTCCGATTAGTCTCAGCCATCACCATCCTGGACAACATCAGGATGGCGTTGTTGATCAAATCCGTCGCTGGATGGCCGTTCCCCAACCCGTTGATACCACTCAATTCACTGGCTGGCGAACAGGCATACCAAGCCCTATCAGCTTGTTCATCACCTTCACGCCAGCCAGGATTTCGCCCACCTGGGCGT
>NZ_JAGKRH010000134.1:0-367 GCF_017939245.1 Aeromonas sp. PrichA-15
TCCGCCATTTTCTCCTGATAGGCTGGGTCTTTTATCCGCAAGGTCGGCACGGGCCTTCGCCAGACAATGCCCATACGCGGTAACCATCGACGGAGCGTGGAGGCTGCCATATTGAGGCCTGTTAACCGATTGATTTTGATAGCCAATAGTTCGGTACACCAGCGGCTGCGCTGATAACCAAAATCTTGCGGAGAAAACTGCATGAGCAGCACCAGTAAAGTGACAATCTTGGCAACAGGTAAGACTGGGGCACGGCCAGCCGGTAAGGCTTCTAGCGCATCTATGCCTTCATCTCGATACCATCGAAGCCAACGGCCGATGGTCGAGCGAGCAGCGCCGGTAAGGTGATGAACATCAGTGACCGTGC
>NZ_JAGKRH010000135.1:0-4921 GCF_017939245.1 Aeromonas sp. PrichA-15
TTGTGCTTGAGCATCCAGGCGGTGTCATATTTGACGTCCAACTGGCGCTTTAGCTCCATCGCTGACAAGCCAGTTTTGGTCTGTGACAGCAGCTGCATCGCCAGAAACCACTTGGTCAGTGGGAGTTTTGTGTTTGCAAAAATCGTGTTTCCAGTCAATGACATCTGGTGACGGCAGTTATTGCATTGCAGCACGCGTGGCCGACTTTTCAGGCGACAGCAGGTCTTGTTGGCGCACTCAGGACAGATGAAACCGTTCGGAAAACGCCAAGCAAGCAGCGCGTTTTCGCACTGCGCTTCAGTGCCATAGTCCTTGAAAAAATCAAACAGGCTGTAGCCTTTCTGGAATTGGACTTTGCTTTTGGCCATGATCTCGCACCTCAGTAACTGTACGTAAGATCAGTATAGCTCGTGGTGACTGCTAATCATGGGTAATCAGGTAAGGCTATGAGGTGTCTAGGGAACTGGGGGCGATTCAGTGCTTAATGAGATATATTGAACAGCAAGTTAAGTAGATCGTTTTGATTATTGGTGCCGGTTTTATGCAACAGTGTTTTTATTTGGCTTTTTACAGTCTCCAAAGAGACCCCTCGAAGGCGAGCGACCTCTGCTCCGGTCAGACCACGCGAGAGCAGGGTAAGTACATCCTGTTCGCTCTTAGTCAAACAATAAAGTAGCTCCATACGTTGCAGGTGCCGCTCATGCTCCCATCGAGGATCAATCAACATCAATTCAAACCATCCGCTGGGCTCTGGCAGTGGAGTCCATTCGAGGATCACCTGATGAGACTCTGACAGAGACAGAACAAGACGCCCTTCAGTTCCACGGCTCAACGATTCCCGCCAAAGAGGTAGCCAGCGAGAAGGAATGACCAGTTGATGGTCAACAGGGTTCTGTGTGATGTGATATTCACCCAGCGCCTGCTGCATGGCACGATTGGTCAGTTGTAGATGCCCATATTGATCCACTACAGCGCGTGGGCGATTATCACGCTCCAGCAGTGCCGTCAGTAGTATACGTTCCTCATTGAACCTCTGACGTCGACGATAACTTCTGGCCCAACAGCCAAGTCCGTTGGAGAGCCATTGCAACATCTGTTGCTCAGCCGGAGTGAAAGGGGGTTGAGTCTTATCCCGATGGAGGGTGATCGCAAACTCGTCCCGGGTACTCAGAGGAACCAGAATGCACAGGGCATAACGAGCTTGAAAACGCGGCACCATCTCTTCCCTGAACACTGGATTGTCGATGCGCTCAAAGTTCAAGAGTTGATCAACGATGGCCGCCTTGCCAACCAGCATGTGCTGCATATAGGTGTTGAGAAAAACATCATCGGCCATGCGTTCAAAATAAAAGGCCAGATCAGAGCGAGAATAGCTTTTGGTCCAGACGATAGCATCCTCAGGGGTTTGTCGGGGGGCCAGTACCACGCTAGCAGCGGATGCATTGAACAGAGATCTCAACTCATCAAATATTTTGCACAGGAGGTCATAGTCTTGCTCAGCCTCGTAGAGACGCCCCTGCAATTCCAGTAGCTTCGAGATACAAATTGCCATACACACCAACCTCCATTGTTGCTAATAACATCATGTCGATCAGCCAATAACATCATGCCGATCACTTTTTTTCTGCCCGCGTTTATAGCGTCTTCCTTTTACTCCGCCTGATCGGCATCGGTCAAGTTGGCGCCCTGTTTTCTCATCGATTCTCCCGTTAAGGTCACGCGCACCGCTCTGTGGATCAGTCGGTCCAAGATCGCCTCGGCGAAGGTTGCCTCTCCGATCATCCCGTACCACTTCTCCACCGGCAATTGGCTCGCCACTATCGTTGAGACGTTGCCGTAGCGGGTATCGATGATCTCCAGCAGGTTGCTGCGTTCGCTCGCGTCCAGCATCTCCATGCCCCAGTCATCCAGGATCAGTACCCCTATGTTGCTTACCCGCTCCAGCAGTTTCGGATAGCTGCCATCCGCTTGGGCCAGTCGCATCTCTTCAAGTAGGGTTTTCAGCCGGTAATACCGCACGCCCACTCCTTGCCGGATAAAGTAACGGCCCAGGGCACACGCCAGGTAACTCTTGCCACAGCCTGCCGCGCCCGTTAGCAGCAGGTTTTGTTGATGACTCAGCCAGTGTCCTTCCAGCAGTTGGCGGATCTGCGCTTTGCTCACGCCTCGACCCGCCCGATAGTCGAGCTGCTCCACCTGTCCGGCTAGCCGGAACCGGGCTTGCTTCTCCAGGCGGTTGGTTTTCCTCTGCTCCCGCTGCACCAGCTCATGGCTCAGTAATAGTTGCAGCCGCTCTTCAAAACCCATATCCAGGTACAGCATGCTCTGGGCCTGCTGCTGGTTCAGAGCCTGTTTCATGCCGCTCAAGTGCAGGCGGCTTAGTTGTTCATCGAGGTGTAATTGCATCGGCTTCTCCTGATCCGTGGGGTTAGTGGAAGTAGTGCTCGCCATGGACATTGTCATGACGGATGTCTTGCAGCGGATCCTGTCGCTCGTTGGCAATGAGTTGTTGCTCCTCCAGGCCATGCTTGAGCATGCTGCGGATGTTGTGCAGCCGGTTGGCGCCGGTCAGGTGCCCCCGGAGGCAGGCCGCTTCCAGCCGCTCCTTGCCATAGGTTTTGCTCTGCCCCAGCAAGGCCAGGCAAGGGCGCACCGCTTGCGTCGAATGCTCTGCCTGCCGGATAAAGCCATCCACCCAATGCGTGGTGTAGGGGCCGATGGACGCCGCCCAGCCAAGCAGTCGCTCTGGCGACCACTCCAGCAGTGCCTGATGATGCGCGGGCATGTGTTCACGCAGGCTGCTGTGCTGGCCTTTGTGATGACTCCGCTGGTGTTCGGCCACGATCTTGCCCGCGTGGTACAGCGTGACGGTATGCTCGGCCAGATGCGCCTCCAGCCGCTTGCCCTGCAAGGCATAGGGCACTGAGTAATAGTGCTTTTCCAGATCGACGTGGTAGTCCTTACCAACCAGCACCGGCACTACTTTGGTGTAGTGATAGGGATAATCCGGCAACGGCTTGAGCGCCGGTGCATCGAGCTCGGCAAACAGTGAGGCACGGCAGCCAGGCAGCTTCTGGAAGGATTTCTGGTTGAGCCGGGTCAGCAGTTCACCCATTCGCTGATTGAGCTGGGCCAGGCTATGGAAGGTTTCATGACGCAGCACCGCCAGGATCCAGCGGGTGACGATCTGCACGCCCACCTCCGCCTTGGACTTATCCTTCGGCTTGCGGGGCCGCGCGGGCATGATCGCCGTACCGAAATGGGCCGCCAGCATCTGGTAGGTAGGGTTGAGATCCGGATCGGTATTGCGCGCCACGCTGACGGCACTCTTGAGGCAATCAGGTACCACCAATTGCGGCACACCGCCAAAGAACTCGAAAGCGCGCTTGTGGCTCATCACCCAGTCATCGAGCTGCTGGGAGCGGGTGGCCTCGGCAAAGGTGTAGTTGGAGGCCCCCAGCACGGCGACAAAGATCTGGGCCCGGTAAAGGATCTCGCCGGTATGCGGATCGACAATGGGCATGGTCTGGCCGCAGTAGTCGACAAAGAGTTTTTCGCCCGCAATATGGGTCTGCCGCATCGAGGGTTGCAGCAGCGCCGCCCACTCTTTATAGAGCCGACAGAAGTGGTTGTAGCTGTAGTGGGAGCCTGGATGGCGCTCGGCGTACTCCTGCCATAGCAGCTCGAGGGTCACGCCTTTTTGACCTGGTTTTTTGAGTTCCTGATGCAACAAGGCCCAGTTGGGAGTGGGTTTGTGCTGAGTTTTATGAACAGAGCAGGTCTTGAGAAATGCGCGCTCCAGGGAGACATCATCCCAGGACTCAGACAGGGGCCAGGTCATGATACCCAGTTGAGCCGCCCGGTTGAGGTAATAGGATACGGTGCTAGGAGAGATATGCAGGCTGAGGGCGATCTGCCGATGAGCCAGTTGAGCCTGATATTTAAGGCGAAGAATTTCTTTGAGTTTTCTCACAGTGATAGGCCTCGCAGACATGCACGTTCCTCTGTTGGAGCAGATGGGAAAGTGCGGGTTTAACGAAGCGGGGAGAAAAAGTCACCAATAACATGGATGCCGATCATGGTTTCCCATCGAGGGTAAAAAGTGATCGGCGTGGGATGTTATTGAGTGATCGGCATGGATGTTATTACGTGATCGGCATGAATGTTATTGAGCGATCGCCATGCGTGGGAATATGCAGTTGCACGGTCACTGATGTTCATCACCTTACCGGCGCTGCTCGCTCGACCATCGGCCGTTGGCTTCGATGGTATCGAGATGAAGGCATAGATGCGCTAGAAGCCTTACCGGCTGGCCGTGCCCCAGTCTTACCTGTTGCCAAGATTGTCACTTTACTGGTGCTGCTCATGCAGTTTTCTCCGCAAGATTTTGGTTATCAGCGCAGCCGCTGGTGTACCGAACTATTGGCTATCAAAATCAATCGGTTAACAGGCCTCAATATGGCAGCCTCCACGCTCCGTCGATGGTTACCGCGTATGGGCATTGTCTGGCGAAGGCCCGTGCCGACCTTGCGGATAAAAGACCCAGCCTATCAGGAGAAAATGGCGGATATCGACGCTGCGCTGGCCCGCTGTGATGCCGATAATCCGGTGTTTTATGAGGATGAAGTCGATATAGACCTCAATCCCAAATTAGGGGCCGACTGGATGTTCAGAGCGCAGCAAAAGCGGGTTGTCACGCCGGGACAGAACGCGAAACATTACCTGGCAGGCGTTCTCCATGCAGGCAACGGAAGAGTGCTTTACGTCAGTGGGATAAAGAAAAACTCATCCCTGTTTATCGCCATGCTGGAAAAGCTGCGTCGCCACTACCGACGAGCCAAAACCATCACGCTGATCCTCGATAACTACATCATTCACAAAAGCAAACAGACCGAGCGATGGTTGAAGAAAAACCCTAAGT
>NZ_JAGKRH010000135.1:5029-41594 GCF_017939245.1 Aeromonas sp. PrichA-15
CTCCAGGCCTGATGTCTCATCGCTATCTCACCAGGGCGGGAGCACACTTTGTTGATATTTTAACCAAAGAATAACTGAGCCCGATAGTCGTCATTCCAGCCGGCTCTTTTTAGCTTGTTTCTCTGACTTCCCGAACGGCATAAGCACAAGATGACGATTGGGCTGAGGCACTCACGTCGTTGGCTAGTTCAACTTACCAACTGTGTAATGAATTCGACCTGGACATGGCAGTGATCACAGACTGACATGATACCCTTAACACCACAGTGGTTTTCCCAAGTCCACGGAGGACTTGAAAATTCGAACCAGGTCAATTTTTCGCAAGAACAACCACAACAGGGGCAACAGAGACCTTTTCCGCCCATCAACTGGGCACTGTCCAAGCTCATCTTGATCCTTCGCCTAGGATGATTGCGCGCCTTATCCACGTCACGCCATGGATACATTTCCTTTTGCTGCTCATTCTTAGCCATATTGCCCTTAGGTCACATTAAGCAGGATCTTGCGGCTCCGGTACATGAACCATCAACTCCCCCACCGAACAGCCAAAGTAGTTACACAAGGCATCGACTGCGGCAGTGGTGGTGGAGTGACGGTTGGCCGGATTCTGCATTTTTGACAGTGATGTTCTGTTGACGCCGGTTTTCTCTGCGACCTCGATGAGCGTGATCTTGCGTTGCTCCCGAAACTCCTTCTCCGCGATCAGTTCCTTTAGCCGAAATCGGATCATAAAACCCCTAAAGAAATATATTTCAAAAATAACAGCAAATGTTCTTTGACAGAACAGTAAAACCACCCTAAAGTTCCCTCAAAGAACATTACATCCACATGGGAACGATGAGGTGCTCTATGAACAAAACCTTACTTACTGCTGACGAACTTGCCGAACGGATCAAGTTTAGCGCAGCTTACATCAATCATGGACTCAAAAACACGGTGTTCTTGGAGGGGACCCACTACATCCGGCCGTTTGGGGGACGGAAAGTCTTCTACATCTGGGAAGCGATCGAGCAGGAGATGTACAAGCCGAGTAACCGTCAGCTGTCGGTGATCCCGATGGCCAACGGAGGTATATGCCGTGGGTAGCATCCGAAGCCGTGACGGCAAACTCTTTTTCGATTTCCACTATCAGCAGGTGCGCTGTCGTGAGCAAACCATGCTGAAGGACACCAAGCTTAACCGCAGCCGACTAGAAAAAGTCATGGAGGAGATAGAAAGCGCCATCCGTCTAGGACGCTTCGTCTATCGTGACTACTTTCCCAGTAGCAAGCGATGTGCAGAATTCGAGCAACTAGACCAAGCAACACAAGACGTGATCACCCATGCACCTGACGCACCAAGGCTCATCAGCAATATGCCAAGCTTTGCCTCTTTCAGTCGGCAGTGGCTATCAGAAAATGAGGCCTTCTGGAAAACAAGTCATTGTCTCAACATCAACTCGATTTTTGAGCGCTACCTGCTGCCAGCATTCGGCTCTCAGCCCATCGATACTATTACAAGGGCTGACATACTGAATTTTCGCGGGCGGCTCGGCAAAGGTTACACAGCCAGCAAACGCAGCATAACCAATGACCGTATTAATCACATCATGACGCCCTTGCGCTGCGTGTTTAGTGAGGCGGCGATGCGTTGTGACTTCGAGAATCCATTCCAGAACATCCGCCCACTGAAGATCAGCAGAGGATCAATCGAGCCATTTTCCCTGGCCGAGGTGCGTACTTTTCTTGCTGGGGTACGAGCAGATTACCAACCTTACTATACGGTTCGTTTTTTCACCGGTATGCGTACTGCCGAGATAGATGGTCTGCTCTGGCGCTATGTAGACTTCGGCAAACGGCAGATCCTGATCGAGCAGGCATTGGTCAACGGAAAAGTTGAAACGCCGAAAACTCAGTCTTCATATCGAGCTATTCAGATGTCGGAGCCTGTCTATCAGGCATTACGCAAACAGCATGAGGCAACACGCCACTGTGACTATGTCTTTTGCAATGACGCCGGCAACCCGCTGGATCATCGCAATGTCACCAAACGGATCTGGTACCCCACCCTCCTCATACTGGGATTGAGCCGTCGACGGCCCTACCAAACCCGCCACACCACGGCAACGCTCTGGCTGGCCGCAGGGGAAAGCCCCGAGTGGATAGCCCAACAACTCGGGCACAGCACCACCAAGATGCTGTTTGAGGTCTACAGCCGTTTTATACCTAATGCGACACGACAGGACGGCAGCGCCTTCAACTCGCTGATTGCATCAACATGAGCATTGGAGAATGACGATGAAACAACTCTGCTGGCTAACCAGGATAGAACGCAGCGGGCACTTGCCCATCACGGTCTGCGAGCTACTTTACGGCAACGAGCCCATACAGGCCCTTGTGACGGCCGATACCGCATCTAGATATCCCTACGAGAGTGGGCTTGTCGAAATCAGCTATGAGACCAACCAACAAGGGCTCATCATTATTGATGCGCTGGTAGCTGTTCCTGCCATGATCAGCTATGAACTGTATTACAACGCTATCAGCCGACTCAACAAAGGCCGCTTGCCGCTACTGACCCGATTCGTTGGGTTACTGGGTTTTATCACCGATCCTTGCCTGCATCGGTTTGTCTCCTACTGGTCGACACACCCCGAGCAATTTAACGCCTTCATTACCATGCCGGCCAGTTACCAGGATCATCATGCCTTCCCTCACGGTCTGTTGGTCCACAGTCTCGAGGTGGCTGAATTGGCATATAGCAATGCATTGCGCTTGCATCATCCGACCAAGGAGTGTCAGCTGGCACTTGTTGCTGGCTTGTTCCATGACCTGGGCAAGATCTATAGCCAAACAGAAGCTGGGATCCATAGCTACCAAACAGGTGCACACGAATGCTTGAATTTTGCGTTGCTTGCCGCCCCCATGGAGGAATTGGCGCGTGAGGATTGGGATTGTCACCGTATGCTATCAAGCATGTTGGCTCCATATTCCAAGCATCGGAGCGAACAATATGCCATTGAGGGCATATTGAGGAATGCTGACCACAACTCATGCCAATCGGCCCGTTCGCACATGCTGTTTGAGGATAAACCGGCACATTTTCGTTTCATCAAGCATGGGAACCGCATGCTCAGGAGACTCCCGACATGATCCGCCAGCTCCCCGGGGCAGTACTGATTCTTGCAGGCCAGTGATTACAGAGGCTTCAAGGTTGCAGACAGAATGAGCATGAGCTGCATCATCGACAAAAATGCCCGTTGTCTGCGTCCCCGCCCCCCCAGCTTACTATTGAGCAGACGCACTTCCATGACCCCTAAACCATCATGCTTGGGCAAATATGGCCAGTCTTGCTGCTTTCCCTCCTCTATCGGCACACCAGCAAGACCAGCGCATTGTAGCAAGCCATTCCATTGCCCCAAGATATCCGTTTTTTGCATGACATCTGCACCGGGTAACTGAAGCGTCAACTGAATATGACGCGCCTTAAAACCCAGAGCTCTACATAGGGTCAAAAACTGTATGACACGCCTACTACTTGGACTACGGATCAAATACCCCTTTCCGGGGACCAGATACCTCAAGATCTGACAACCATCCTGGATCATCGGCCAAGTCAATGACCCGTCATCCAAACCTGTTTGCAGCTGTCTGAATAAAAAGTTCAGGATCTGTAAGGAGTAGGAATCCCGCTTCACCTTGCTTAGCTGTTGCTCTTCAATCGCTTGGGGAGCTTGCCTCTGTTCACCCTGGCGCCTCTCACGCTCTACCAACCGATGGATCCAAGGCGATAACGCAGGGATAAGGGGGAGACGTTTGCCCTGCCGTGGACAATGCTTCTGCACTATGGCTGCATGATCAAGCAACGCCCTTACCATCGCAGGCGAGACCCCCTCTTGATAGGCAACCTGTTCTGCTGAGCTCACCTGACAAGCCATCAAGATGGCAGCCCAGTCCAAAACCTGTAGCTGCCGGCAACAACTGGAAACCTCAAAACAGTGTTGAAGTGTTTTAACGGACGCTAGGCTGGAATTCGCGAGAACAGGCGGACTCACAGGTGCAACCAGCCGCTCTATTTCTCGGTTTTCATATGTGAGTCGCTCCGCGAGGTTTTCCCCCACGTCCTTTCGGACGACAAGACTACTGCGGCCCAATGTATGGTTCAGCAATTTTTTAGGGGATAACTCTCGAGCCCCCAAAGCAAGATAGCCAGCAATATCCTTCAGATGAAGATAGCTACCTATCGTTGTCGTCGGCTCCTCGTGCCCCAGTAGATGACAAAGCACATACTGCCCCTTTCGGCTATATCCCCGGAACCCTAACCGCCGGTAGAGGTGCTGCAGCGCAGCGTCTGAGAAAAACTCCCCCTGAAACATCCCCAGTTGACGTCTACCGACCTGTAAAAGGTCGCTGTTGAGTCGAAACCATGTCCAATTCGCAAAGCTGTGCCGTAAATGATGCACCCTGAGTGTTCGATCACCTGTGTACTGGTGCATCAAATCTGTAATGAGCCGATAGGCCTGTTCTGTTCTATCGAGTGACTCAAACACTGGCGCAGTAGGGGAATCCCCCCTCGCCCGCAGATATTGAACCCGAGCCCGGAGTTTAGATAGATGGGGCGCTGGCCACAACGCATCTAGAGGAAGCACCCGGTTTGCTGCCGTAGACTTTAGACCCCGTTTTTGATTACGACGAATGTGAAGGTCAATGTAGTCATAGGTATTGTGAGAAGGCTCCATCGCTAGGAAATCAAGATCAGCCAGTTGTAGGAACGCCGCCTCACTACGTCGTAAGCCGCTAAAAAAACACAAGCAAAACAGAAGATGAGCATCCCGAGCGACAAGATCCTGCTGCTCATTCAACCATCCCAGGATGGCCTCAGCATGCGATACAGACATGAGGTTGGCATCTACCTCACCGTGACTGACCGCAATATCCAACTCGGCGACAGGAAGCTCAGGAACCAACTCGGCGTCTCGTAAAAAGGTGGCGAAATAGAGCACAAACCCTTTTCTGGATGGCGACTTCACCTCGTCACTGGTTCGATTGAGTAGCTCCACCCAGTCAACCCCATCGAGTTCACTTAAGCGATAGCCGTTAAAATTCCCCAGAAATGCCGCACCGATGGTGGATACATAATCGACAATGGTCCCAGGTTTGAGTGACCGCTTTACCCGCCCGCCATGCTTAAATAGAGAACGAGCCCACGCAACTAAAAACCAAAGGTAAGGAGCATCACTCGTAGCGTGTTGCTCCAACCAATCGGTAAAGCCATTTACCAGCGAACTGCGACTAATTGCCAACGGAGCATTAGCAGACTTGCCGGGAGGCGGACGAAGCACACTCATTATCCGCTTCAGCTCGCTCAATTGCGCTGTCACTGTACTGTAGCGCTCTTGGTGCAGTCGGCATTTCCAGGCTCGTTTCTCTCGGACTGTCAGAAGATCTTGGTTGACTGACTCTATAACGCCACCACTGGGCACACACCTGTCCGTAACTAGCCGAACAAAGGTTTCCGGGTTGAGCAGTTGGCTTGGCAGATATCCTGTGTAGAGCCCGTAGGCAATAGGGCTATAGCGAAGCGTATAGTCGATCTTACGAAGTAAACGCAGTTTAGATACACCGATGGCGTCATGGCGCCAATCAGACAGTCCCGATAGATAAAGGTTGACGTAGAAGATTGCGGGCCTGGCACCCGATACCGCCCCCCTAGGCTGAGCGCGTAGCCATTGCATCCAGAGAAGAGCCGCAGGATCAGGAAGAACATAGCGACACAGCTGCCCCTTGTACTCAAACTCAAGATAAACCAGCCCTTCGGCGTAGAGCAATGGGGGAGCAGCAGCCAGAACGTGTATTGCCTGCTCCAAGGTCTCGACTCTGGCAAGGAAAAAGAGATAAAGCAGCAATCTGCCACGGAGATGGTCATTTGAGGGAAGCGAGCTAGGCCGATTCACTTCTCTCTGCAAGATGTCACATAATTTGGCGGCAGCATTTCCCAGAAGCAGGGTGTCAGGTCGTAAGATAGGCTTATCACGACGGATCCGGATGATCGCAGGGACCTTTGCCGATGTGAAACCACACATCTTTTGCCCATGCACCAAAATAGCATCGAGGATCTGCAGCTCAAGCGTTTGGACCTCTGGATCCGTTCTGAACTTAGCCACTACGCGTTTTAAAAAACCAGGCTCAAAATGAGTTGTCGATTGATTGAACTGTATCGTCTTGAACAAGCTCTTTAGGACATAGCTAAATTCTTCTGTTACCCGTTCTGCAAGTGGCGACTTATCCAGTTGTTGCGCAATAAGAAAGCATAACTCATCACGCTGTTCACTCTCATACAGATCCGTCAGGAAATCGACGATGGTATGGCTTGCCATCCGACCTCCGATAACATCTCATCCAAAATAGGAGCCAGATAACGGCTGGCCTCTACATGACTTAATGCCGAGTAGTATCCCAAAGGTGTCTGCCCGGTCATCCAATGCCCCATCTGCCAATCGATCAACTCTGGCTCCACCTGCCGCTTGATCAACTGGCTCTTCATCCAATGGCGACCCGCATTAGAAGGCAGCCTCAGTTCCTCAGGAAGAAAGCTCGTCAGCGCTTTGGGAAATAGATTCACCGCATGCCATTGTCGATTGACCTGCTTGAAATGAAATAAGGGCCCCAGTTCACGCCGAGAGTTGCGAACAGACTGATACCACACAGAGGAGTCAGAAAGCCCTAACGCCAATAACACCTCATCCGCCTTGAGTAGCTGGTCAATAGTGTTAGCTAAGGCCGGCTCGATGCAACGCAGTAGCTCGGCAAGTGCGGCTAGGTGGGCAGCATAGAAGCACAGTTGTTTTTCCAACAATTCCGGCATGCAGACCAAACGGGCATGAGTAAAGTCGCTGTCGTCCTTGTCACTGATCCCTAACAAACGATACGCCTGTAAATGCAACGACAAGGATGGCAGCGGGTTATATACAGCCCGATAGCCAGTCGAAAACATCAACAAATATGTTGTATAGGCCACATATGCATTGTGATAACGGATGATGTCCTCAAGCGGAAACGTCAAGAACGGCTGAGACTGATCCACCCATCCAAGAAGATGCCGAACCAATGCTCTACATGTGTCCTGGGAGGGAGTAAATGTTGATCCAACCACCATTGGCTCATGCCAATACCGCACCTCAAAGAGAGTTGGACAATCAATTGTCGGATCTGCTGCCCGTATGTATTGAGAGATCTCCAGCCATAACCTGTGCAGCGTTCCAACTCGCTGCTCATCCTCGAGACAGGCATAACTCCTAGATACACGAGTGCGACTCAGCGCAAGCTGATAGCTGAAGTCGAGCACAACCGGGTCGACCGTGCCCATAGCGAAACAAAAGCGGTCTAAGAAGGAAGAAATTTTATCGAGGCTGATCCTGCTTCCACGTTGCAGATGATCAGAATATTTCTTTAAACGCTTTGCCAGCAGTTCGGCTGTCAACGTATCCGGCAATAAGGGGGCAAGCCCCCCATTGTAGTGCCCAGACAGCAACGAGATGAAGAATCGTGGACAGGCAGTGAACACATGATCAGCTGTGACTATCAGACCACGCCTTTGATCATCTAGCCCGCGTTTTGCGGAATAGGAAACAGGGAAGCTCCACCAACCATTTCCTTCTGGATCCAGGTAGAGACCAGATGTCACATCATGCAAATCATCAAATACATACAGTTGAGCCAACTCCCCAAGGGGTTTACCCAACAGCAACATGGCCCAAAATGCTAACGTGGTGGCATGCTGGCTACTCTGTAGAAATCGGATGAAACGTGCCAGGTCACCAGCTTTAAGCAGCTCTGTATTTTGCAGACAGACATTCTGCCCTCGACGCACTTTATTGGTGACATCGATATTTTTCTTCCGATTCAGCGCCCGGTCAAACACCCTCTCAATATCTGGGATCTCCTTTGTATCCCGCTCTTCAGTAAACTGACCTTCGACTTCTATAAATGTCTGCAGCGGAAAAAAATCATCCGTCTCAACACCCTCTGGATCCAGCACGTCTAGCAGACTCGGCAGCAGTTCTTGCAAAGCGCCGTCACATCCTTGAACAACGGACTTCTGAGTACGATTGAAACGTCTGGCTATCATTTTGTTATAGCGATGGATCCGGTTACCCCTTCGACCTCCCCCCCAGTCACCAAGAAAAAAATGCACCAGACTTCGCATATAATTGCTGTTTTTTTGTTCAATTTTATTGTTTTCATCTTTGCAGTAACTTTCTATCCGCAACGCAAGCCTCTTGATACACGAGAGATCATCCAAGGTTAAATGTGCCACTAATCCTTGAAAATCTTGGTTCCTAGCATCAAAAACCAAACGGCCAGCGGCACAAACCTGCTGCTCTCGTGTTTGGCTGTTTGTGCTGAATGCGGGATCGGTCAGTTCAACCAATGTCTTATAGTAATGCTCAATGAAAATGAGCTGCACGGACCTAGCTTTGGTGTCTTTACTGTATTGAGCAAGACGAAATAACCAAGCATAGAAGGGGGCGAATTCACACCAACCACTACCCATTTTATGATCCATAAAGAGCGGAACTTGCTTGGGATCCGCGAGCGAGATCTGAAAACCCAAACCGGGTAAAAACCAAGAAGGCAATTCAAAGACTCGCTCGAGCCAAATTCTTGCGGTGGTGTCCTGTGAAAAATCATTCAACGCCCGTAGTACACGACCCAGCCCACGCATATTGGCAGGAGTCTGTATCCTTTCCAGCCAAGGGAGCAGTACTTCTTCGATTTCAAACTCCTCAAGTTCAAAACCGTTCTGACTAGCGTACCGGCTAAAATGCTGGACCAAGTCTGATAACAGCTCCCAGCCTGACATCACTTATCACCCTGCCTGGTCGGGATAAATGTTTTGCTACTGATCTCTAACCATCCGCACAGATCGGCCTTAGTACGCAATTGCGGAAACAGTTGCTGCCACTTATCCGATCCAAACAGGCTGGACTCAGCTCTGCAGTCAAACCAGGCGTGGAGATAATCTGCAATTGTCGCGGTGGAGTGAGTAAAGCATTCCCGCAGCAGAGACCTACTGAGTTCATGCAGCAGAAGCAATTCACGCAAATCCGGTTTGGGTGCTTTATCCAACAAAAATATCTGCACCGCTGCTATTGGTTTACTGGTTGCTTGTTGCTGTAGCAGCCGGTGATACGTGAAAATGCCGGCGACCACAGCAACCTTTTCACTCCCTTTTGGACGGTATCCCATAATTGGACTCTGTATGCTATCGAGAACAGCCATGCCATGATCCTCTGCAGTGCAGGGTAAAGACCGCCCCCTTAACGCCGCGACAATAGCTCCACGAGCGAGCACCTTCTCGCATACACGATCCAGTATTAATGTTGATAACGGTACTAACTCGAACTGCCCTCTCTCCCGCAATCGCTCGCAGTACTGTGCAAACTCAGAACGCCCCATATGAAGCTCTCCTCAGCCGAGATGGTGGTCACTTTGGAAACATCGTATTTGTGCCTATCTTGTGCCAATATTGTTCATGAATCCAATAAAAAGGCCACATAAACTCGCATAGCCCGAGCCGAAGCCCGAGCTCATCCTATTGATTTATTGGGTTTTATATTGATTTACTATGATTTTGATGTTATTGGTACACTTAGGTGAATCGTCTTGACATGGTGGGGGTCGGTGGTTCGAATCCACTAGGACGCACCAGATTTGAAAAGCCCGCTTGATAGCGGGCTTTTTGCATTGGTCGGCTCAGACCCCCGCTCTCCCCCGTCATCTGCCTCCCTATGTTCCCTCTGGCCCGCGGGCAGCCATTGTCGTGCCATGGCCGCCGCGTTTACCTCGCTTCGTCAGAAGAGATCGAGCTGCTGGCCGCAGATCCGCTCGAACGACTCCCCCACAAAGGGAAGGATGGCGTCGGCGATGGGCCTGAGCTGCTTGTCGATGTAGTGCTCGTAGTCGACGGCGCTGCGCCGGTACTCCAAAGGCTCGGGGCCGTTCAGGGTCATCAGGTAGGCGATGGTGCCCCTGTGCTGATAACGCTGGGGCAGGCCGCGGCGCAGATTCTCCTCATCCGCCAGGCGCGCCGCCCGCACATGGGGCGGCACGTTCTTCTGATACTCCTCGAGTTTCTGGCGCAGCCGCTTGCGGTAGATGAGCAGATCGTCGTGACGGCCGGCCCGGGTCTCGTCCACCATGGTGCGCACATAACTGCTGGGATCCTGGTCGTGGAACACCATTTCGTAGAGCCGGGTCTGGAATGCCTTGGCAAGGGGTGTCCAGTCGGTGCGCACCGTCTCCAGCCCCTTGAACACCAGGTGCTCCCCTTCCCCTTCGCCCACCAGTCCCGCATAGCGTTTCTTGCTCCCCTTCTCCAGCCCGCGAATGGTGGGCATCAGGAAACGGCGGTAGTGGGTCTCGTACTGGATCTCCAGATGGCTCGGCAGGTCGAACTCCCGCCTGATCAGCGCGGCCCAGTTGTCGTTGATCATCTTCGCCAGTCGCTGGCCAATCTCGTCCGCCTGTTCGAGACGGATATCGCTCCCCAGGTGCACGAAGGTGGAATCGGTATCCCCATAGATCACCTCGAACCCTTCTGCCTCTATCCACTCCCGGGTCTGCTGCATGATGCCGTGGCCCCGCAAGGTGATGGAGGAGGCGAGCCTCGGGTCATAGAAGCGGCAGCCCCCCGACCCCAGCACCCCGTAGAAGGAGTTCATGATGATCTTGATGGCCTGGGAGAGGGCCTTGTTACTGGCGGCCTTGGCCCGATCCCGCGCCGCCCAGAGGGTGGCGATGAGATCCGGCAGGAAGTGGCGGGTTCGGGAGAACAGGGCGCCGCGAAAGCCTGGAATGGCGTTATCCGGGTGTTTGAGCCCCTCCACCAGCCCCATGGGGTCGATGCAGAAGGTGCGGATGATGCTGGGATAGAGGCTCTTGAAGTCGAGCACCAGCACGTGGCGATAGAGCCCCGGCTTGGAGTCCATCACATAGCCGCCGGGGCTTGCGAGCCCGCCGTCTGCCGGCAGGTTGGGCGCCACATAGCCACCGCGGTGCAGCCGTGGCAGATAGAGGTTGGTGAACGCCGCCACCGACCCGCCCACCCGGTCGAGCTCAAGACCGGTGAGGGAGGCGCGCTCGATGGCGAAGGGGATGAGGTGGCAGAAATCGAAGATCTCCCACACCAGCCTGCAATCTTCCAGGTTGTAGCGGGCCAGCGCCTCCTTGTCGGAGTGGAACAGCTCGGTGATCTTCTCCCCCCGGTTGGCCACGTCCTCGATGTCCTTGCCCCGCCCGAGCAGCTCGCTCGCCACCGCATCCAGGCTGTAGCTCGGGAACTGCCAGGTGGCGCTCTTGAGGGTATCGATGCCGTCCAGCACCATGCGCCCCGGGATGATGACGTTGCCGCTCTGGGGGTCGTTTCGGGACGAGCGCCAGAAGCAGAGCTCCCGCCCGCGCCCGAGCCGCAGCCGCCGCTTGTGGAGTTCGGCGCGGCGCAGCAGCAGGCGAAAGTCGAAATTCACCACGTTCCAGCCGATGACGAGATCGGGATCGTACAGGCTGAACCAGCCCTCCAGGGCACCGAGCAGGGCTGGCTCGTCCGCCACCCACTCGACGGGGGTCTCCCAGTCCTGCGAGTCCGGCTCCGGGGCACCAATCATGATGACCCGCGCGTCCTCTTCGCTATGAAGCCCCACCGAGAAGAGAGTGCCATCCATGGCGCACTCCACGTCCAGGGAGACCCAGGAGAGGGTCGGCGTCACCGCCTGCGGCGCACAGCGCGCCTCGTTTACCTCCCAGTAACCCTGCCTGCCCCCCTTTCGCCTCGCCTTGCCGTCAAAGCGCATCCCGGCGGTGATGAAGCGCTCCATGAGAAAGCGCTCGGGCAGGCGGATATCCGCCTCGAAGTGCTCCAATCCGCGGATGAGCAGCAGCTCGATGGCGCGGTGGAAGGCGCTCAGGGTGGCAAAGTAGCAGCCCACCACCCGGCTCTCCTCGAAGGTGTGCATGGGGAGGCGGCGAAAACGCCCCCTCACCCCGGCCCCCTTGAAAAGCTCTGCCGCCTCCTCCAGGTGGCGTTCCGGCAGGAAGAAGACCGGCTCCTGCCCCGGCACCACCACCCGTACCGGTCCCTGTGCGCTCCAGAGCCACATCACGATCTCGGTACGCCCCTGCACATCCCGACCATGGCGGGTCAGGATGAAGCCGTCGAGCGGCGGGGTCACGGGAGGGAGGGGCTGGATGTCGGTCATGCAGGTGGTCGGGCTCAAGAGTGGGATGGGACTATTGTACGTTCATACAGTACCCGGCTGCAATTGCCGGGCTGGGCCTTCAGGGCAGGCGCTGTGCCCCGTCTTTGCCATCCGGCGCCGGATTGGGGCATAGTAACCTCGGCATCACTCACCGGCACCGGGCGAGACGGCATGTTCTTCCCCCTGCAGACGCTGCAACCTGCGCGCGCGTGCGCCAACCTTTTCCTCGACAAGGAGCACCCCATGACACAACAGTGGCAACGCATTGCCTCCCGCCTCACCGATGTGGGCGGCATCCCGGTGGCTCGCGCCATCCCGGTCAAGGAGCGGCGCACCATCGGGCCCTGGTGTTTTCTCGATCATATCGGCCCGACCCGCTTTGCCCCCGGCGCACCCGGCATGGATGTGGGGCCCCACCCCCACATCGCCCTGCAGACCTTCACCTGGATGCTGGAGGGGGAGATCCTCCACCGGGACAGCCTGGGCAGCAAGCAGGTGATCCGTCCAGGCCAGGTGAACCTGATGACCGCAGGACGGGGCATCGCCCACACGGAGGAGTCGGTCCCGAACCAGCCCGATCTGCACGCCGCCCAGCTCTGGATAGCCCTGCCCGAGGCGGATCAGCATACCCCGCCCCGCTTCGATCACTACCCGACGCTCCCCCGCTGGCAGCAAGGGGAGATCACCCTCACCCTGCTCATCGGCGAGCACGGCAGCCAGCGCGCCCCCACCCTGCACTTCTCCCCCATTCTGGGGCTGGATCTGCACGCCCCCGAGGGAGGCGAGATCACCCTCCCCCTGGATCCCGCCTTCGAGCACGGCCTCTTTCCCCTTGCGGGGGAGACCATCGTCGCAGGGGAGGTCCTGGCCCCGGAGCAGCTCCTCTACCTGCCCCCCGGCAACCGGGAGGTGGTGCTGACCCTGCGCCCGGGCGCCCGGCTGCTGCTCATCGGCGGCGAGCCCCTGCCCAAACCGCTGCAGATCTGGTGGAACTTCGTGAGCGTCGACAAGGAGGCCATTCGCACCGCCGCCGCCGACTGGGAGAGCGGTCATCCGCGCTTTGGCGAGGTGACGGGTTACCAGGGGCCCCGTCTCAAGGCGCCGCCCCTGACCGGGCTCTGAGCCAGGGTCCAAAACAAAAGAGCGCCCATGGCGCTCTTGTTGATTGGAATGAAGGCCCGTCAGGACCCCTCTTCCTGCTCCGCCTGCAACCTGGCCCGGCGGGCCATGGCCTCCTCCTGGGCACTCTCTATCTCGTGCAGCACGCCATCCAGATCGATGGCCTCCCGGCTCTCTTCGAACAGGCCGGTGAGCTCGGTCTCGGGGCCCAGCTTGCCATCCTCGAACAAGGACCACATCTCCCGGGCATACCGGGTCTTGAGCAGCTCGGGGGCATACATGCCGTAGTAGTTGCGCATGTTGTCGACATCCCGCTCCAGCATGGCCCTGGCCTGGTTGTTGGCGGCGGCATCCACCACCTGGGGCAGGTCGATGATGACGGGCCCCTCTTCGTCCACCAGCACGTTGAACTCCGAGAGATCCCCGTGAATGAGCCCGGCGCAGAGCATGCGCACCACGTAGCGGATCACCTTGCCATGATCCACCAGAGCCTGCTCACGGGTCAGGGCCACGTCGTTGAGACGGGGAGCGACGTTGCCGTCGGCGTCGGTGATGAGCTCCATCAGCAGCACGCCATCGAGGCAGACATAGGGCCTGGGCACCCGCACCCCGGCCGCCGCCAGCTTGAACAGGGCATCCACCTCGGTGTTCTGCCACACCTCTTCGTGCTGCTTGCGACCGTACTTGGAGCCCTTCTCCATGGCGCGGGCATCGCGGCTGCTGCGTACCCGCCGCCCTTCCTGATAGACCACGGCCTGCTTGAAGCTGCGCTTTGACGCCTCTTTGTAGACCTTGGCGCAGCGGATCTCGTCGCCGCAGCGCACCACATAGACGTCGGCCTCTTTGCCGCTCATCAGCCGGCTGATGACATCGTCCACCAGGCCGTCATCAACCAGAGGTTGGATTCGATTTGGAATTTTCATGACCGCCCTTTTACCCTATTTGCACCTTGTTTGCACCTGTTTGCTGGTGGCCTGCCACCCCTGTCAGAAACGGCCCGCAAGGGGGCCGTGTCGATCAAGGTTCCGGTGGCAGCCCCTGGCGGATGCGGCGGATCCCCGCCTCGTAGAGACCGTCCTCGCCCTGATCGTGCTCCTGGGTTTCGAAGATCTTGAGAAACCACATGTACTGCTCGGGGAAGCGGCCAAGCTGCTGCTCCACCATGCGGTTCATCTGGTTGACGTCCGCCACCAGATCCGCGGTGGGATAAGGGTCGAACGGCGCCTCGATCTCCAGCCGGTAGCCCCCCTGATCCTCGTCGTAGCAGGCCAGAATGGGCACGGCGCGGGCACCGGTCAGCTTCACCAGCTTGGGCAGGGCCGGCAGGGTCGCCTTGGGGTGGTTGAAGAAGGGCACGAAGAGGCTCGCCTCCCGGCCGTGATCCTGATCCGGCAGATAGAAGAAGCTGTCGCCGCTGCGCAGGGCCTTGATGGCGGGCTTGATGCCGACGCTGCGCTCGTAGATACGCCCACCCTTGCTGCGCTCGCGGTTGATGTACCAGTCGAACACCGCATCCTTGGGGCTTTTCATCATGGTGCACATCTTGATCCCCTGGAGGGGGAAGTAGCGGCCAATCATGTCCACCGCCCAGGTGTGGGGCACCACGAAGATCATGGGGCGACCGGCTGCCCGCTCCGCCTCCACGTGCTCCCAGCCGCTCACCTTGACGCGCCCCTTGAGGAAGTCGGGGCTGCGCCAGGTCAGCTCGCCAAAGCCCAGGAAGGTCTTGAGCCCCACCCGGATGGATTTCAGCAGCAGGGCCTGACGGCCCGCCTCGTCGAGATGGGGGAAGCAGATCTTGAGGTTGGTGTCGGCGATGTAGGCCTGCTTCCTGGAGACGCGCAGCAGCAGGGGGGCCAGGTAGTCGGCCAGCTTGTCCCGTGCCCTTGCCGGCACCCAGGCCAGCAGGGAGAGCAGAGCGACGGCCAGCCAGCTGCCCCACAGACGGGGGTGCAGCAGGCGCGGATGAAAAGAGGTGTCAAACACCGGATCTTGTGCGGACATGGTCGCCATCGAATCATCAAAACAGAGCGTCATTTTAGTGATCCTGACAACTTTTTCTACCCTGCCCTGCACAGCGCCCCCGCGCCAAGTCACTGATCAGACAAGTTAGAAATAAAAAGTGGCCCGCTTGGGGCCACATTTTTGCACCGGGTGAGCGCAAGGCTCAGGGGTGAGGAGCAAGGCCCCGGCGGATGCGCCGGATCCCCTCTTCGTAGAGGCCATCCGGCCCCACCTGATCCTCACGGGTGTCGAAGATCTTGAGGAACCACATGTACTGGCCCGGGTGGCGGCAGAGCTGGCGCTCCACGCTGTCGTTCATGCGGCAGGTATCCGCCATCAGATCCCCGCTCGGGTAGTCGGCGTAGGGAGCCTCGACCTCCAACCGGTAGCCGTGCGCCTGCTCGTCATAGCAGGCCAGCACCGGCAGGGCCCGGGCGCCGGTCAGCTTCACCAGCCGTGGCAGGGCCGGCAACGTCGCCTTGGGGTGGTTGAAGAAGGGGGCGAACAGGCTTGCCTCCCGGCCGTGATCCTGATCCGGCAGATAGAAGAAGCTCAGACCGGATTTCACCGCCTTGATCACCGGCTTGATGCCGGCGCTGCGCTCATAGACGCGGCAGCCGTGCCGGGCCCGCGCGCCGTTGATGTGCCAGTCGAACACCGGGTTGCGGGCGCTCTTCATCATGGTGCACATGGGCAGGCCCCGCTGGGCAAAGTAGTAGCCCGCCGCGTCGATGGGCCAGCTGTGGGGCACCACCAGGATCACCGGTCGGCCAGCGGCCTGCTCCGCCTCGATATGTTCCCAGCCGCTGACCTGGATCCGCCCCATCACGTGGGCGGGGCTGCGCCAGGTGAACTCGCCAAAGCCCAGCAGGCTCTTGAGGCCGACCCGGATGGAGGTCATCAGGATGGCCTCCCGCTCGGCCTCGCTCTTCTCCTTGAAGCAGATGGCGAGGTTGGTCCTGGCGATGTAGATCTGCTTCTTCGAGATGGCGCATACCAGGGGCGTCAGAGCATCGGCCAGGCGATCCCGCCAGCGCGGGGGCACGAAGGCGAGCACACCGATGGCGCCGAGGGCGAGCCAGCTCAACCAGTAACGGGGGTGCAGCAGACGAGGCTGGAATCGGGCGTCAAACACGGGATCAGATGAGGACATGGGGCACGACAAAACAATGGGAAGATAAAGTGGCGCGCATCGTGACAGGTATTACCAGTTAACGCCAACTGAATGTCGCCTGTATGGGCAACTATTTAAGCCACTTCACGGATTGACAAAATTAATCTGCTTCATTTGATTCCCCTCTGTGTCACTGCATCACGAACGGCAGACCCCGCACGGGCGGGGTCGATGACGAGGGGGGATGAAAACCTTGTGCCTAGCGGCGTGCGGGCTGCCCCGGCAGGTCATCCTGCACCGCCGGCAGGAAGAACATCAGGTAACGCAGGGCCACGTAACCCACCACCAGGGTGGCCACCCCCAGCTCCAGATAGGCCAGCTGATGGAGCTGCTCGGCATAGCGGGCCGCCTCCGGCCACTGCGACAGCAGGTGACTCACCTTGAACAGGGCGGTGGCCCCGATCACCAGGGGGAAGGTGAAAGCGGCGTAACCCGGCGAGAACGGCAGGCGCAGCAGCTTGATGAAGGCCAGGTAGATGATGCCGGTCATCAGCACGGCGATCCCGAGCAGCACCGCCACCAGCAGCAGGGAGGGATCCTGGCTCACGGTGAGGTAGCCGGCCAGCGACAGGCTCGCCGGGGCGGCCAGGATGGCGATAGTGGGCTTGGCGGCATCCGGCACCTCGTGGCTGAAGATGAGGCGATAGAGCATCAGCGGCAGCATCAGGCCGTAGCAGGCCATGCCGAACCAGAGCAGGCCGGTGGCCAGGGATGCGAAGGGACCGCCCGGGTAGGCCACGTCAGCCACGATGATCCCCACCGGCGGCACAAACCAGCTCGGCACCATGTGATGGATTTCGAACGCTCTGGCCCTGTGCCAGACGAAAGTGGCGAGGAAGACGAGGTGGATGATGACCGCAAACAGCCAGAGCCCCTGCCCCAGGGTCGGGGCGAGCAGGCCGACCGCCTTGGAGACCACCATGGTCCCCATGGCGTAGGTGGGCACCACGCTGCCCACCACGGGATGGGCGAGATCCTGCCACAGCAGGCGCGGGTGGATCAGAAACTTGAAGGTCAGGACGAGGAGCAGCACGGCGGCGATGGCGGCCCCCAGCAGTTGCAGACGGCCATCGAACTGACCGGCATTTTCCCAGCACCAGCCGAGGCTGGCGATCCCCAGAGCCAGACCGGCCATGGGGGTCGGGGCGGCGGCCAGGGAGCGGCGGGTTCTTGCGATCATGGCGAATACCCTCTTGATGATGACGATGGGCATAGGATAAAGGGGGTCTATCGTTTACGATATCTAAATGAATTGAACTTAGCGTTTAGGAAAATCAAACGATATGAAGCTCACCCTGCAACAACTCAAGGTGTTTGCCACCATCGCCCGCCACGGCAACCTGGGGGGCGCCGCCAATGAACTTTGCCTGAGCAAGGGGGCCGTCTCCCAGTCGCTGCAGGAGCTGGAGCGCCAGCTCGCCACGCCCCTGTTCGACCGGGTGCACCCGAGGCTTCAGCTCAACAGCGAGGGGCGCCTGCTGCAACCGGCCGCCGAGGAGCTGCTGACCCGGATGCAGGAGATAGAGCAGCTCTTCAGCCCCGATGCCGAGCCGAGCGGCCAGCTGCACCTCGGGGCCAGCCAGACCATCGGCAACTACCTGCTGCCCGCCCTGCTGGCGGAGGGGGCCCAGGAGCTGGGAGCCGCCCCCAGGGTCACCATCGCCAACACCCACCTCCTGTGCCATGCCCTCGCCCACTTCGAGCTGGATCTCGCCCTCATCGAGGGGGAGAACCACCACCCGGACCTGGTGAGCGAACCCTGGCTGGAGGACGAGATGCTCATCATCGCCGCCCCCGGTCACCCCCTGGCGGATCAGCTCGAGCTGCCCCTGCGCCGGCTTGCCGGGGAAACCTGGGTGCTGCGCGAGGCGCAATCCGGCAGCCGCGAGCAGTTCGAGCAGCAGCTCCAGCCCCACCTGCCCCGCTGGCAGGCGGGGATAGAGCTCAATACCCTGGAGGCGGTGATGCTGGCGGTGGAGAAGGGGCTCGGCATCTCCTTCATCTCCCGCCTCGCGGTGGCGGACCGGCTGGCACAGGGGCGCCTGGTGGCCCTCACCCCGAGTCGCCGCTTCCCCCGCCAGCTCTCCCTCGTCTGGCACAAGCAGAAGTTCCACTCCGTCGCCCTGCGCCGCTTCCTGGCCTTCTGCCGCGCCCAGACCCTGGCGTGAGAACCCCTTCGGATACGACAAGGGCGCCATTGGCGCCCTTGTCGTTCAGCCGATGCTCCCCTCGACCCTCAGCCCTTCCCCGGCCTCAGCCGGCGAGTCCCCCTTCAATCCAGCCGAGCACCTGCCGGGTCACGGCCTGGGGCACCCAGGGGGAGTCCAGCAGCCGGTGGCGCAGGCAATCGGCGAAGTGATCCGCCTCGTGCTGCATGCCGCCCCCCTCCACCGGCAGATAGATGTCCGCCGGCCAGATGACGGGGGCAGGCCCCCCTTGCCAGCGAATGTGCTGGGGATTCCACCACTTGCCCTCGATGACCAGGCGCCACCCCTCCCCGGACAAGGACGCTTCCCGCTCGAGATCCTCGATGATGGAGGCCCCGAGCTCGGCCCGAAACGGCTCATCGAACGTGAAGCTGGCGGTGAGATCCACCTCCCCCGGAGCCCGCGTCAGCGTCACCTCGGGGGCGGGGCAGCCCAGCCCCAGCCGATGGCAGAGGGCGGCATGGAGCCAGAGGGGATAGACCCCCACGTCCCAGGCGGCGCCGCCGTCGAGGGCAGGATCGAACAGCTTGCCCACCCTGGGCTGGGTCGAACCGAACGCCGCCCGCAGCTCGCGCGGCGGCGGCAGCAGGGGCAGGCGCTGCAACAGGGCGCGCATGGCGGGGAAGCACATCACCTTCATGGCCTCGAGCAGCAGCAGGCCCCGTGCGTGGGCGAGCGCCACCAGGGCGTCCCAATCCGCCACCCGGGTCACCGCCGGTTTTTCCACCAGTACGTGCTTGCCCGCCAGCAGCATCTGCCTCACCAGGCCCGCGTGCTCCGGGTGGATGACCGCCACATAGACGGCCTCCACCTCGGGGCTGGCGGCCAGGGCCTCATAGCTGCCATAGGCGTGGGGCAGCCCCAGATCCCGGGCGAACTCGTCCGCCCGTCCCTGGTCCCGGGCGGCGATGGCCACCACCTCGGCTCCCCTGGCGTGCCCGTTCACATCGCGGCAAAAACGCCGGGCGATGGCCCCCGCCCCGGCAATGCCAAAGCGCAGGGGCGCCCTTGTCTCGTCGTGCATCGTCTCTCCTTGCTACCCAATGGTGGACCCCGGCATCACGCCGGGCGCGGGCTCCCGGCCAGGCTGCGCAGCCAGCTTAACTCCTCGCCCCAGATGGACTCGTCGATGGTCTCGAGGATAAGCGGGATGCCGTCGAAACGGTCGTCGTTCATGATGTGGTGGAACACCGCCTCGCCGAGGTTGCCCTCCCGCAGGCTGTGGTGACGGTCGACCCGACTACCGAAGGTACACTTGGCGCCGTTGATATGCATCCCCTTGAGGTACTCGAACCCCACGATGCGGTCGAAGTCGGCAAACACCGCCTCGCACCCCTCGGGGGTACGCAGATCGTAACCGGCGGCGAAGGCGTGGCAGGTGTCAAAGCAGACGCCGACCCGACTCTTGTCCTCTACCCCGTCGATGAGGGTGGCCAGGTGCTCGAACGACCAGCCGAGGTTGGTGCCCTGGCCGGCGGTATTCTCGATCACCGCCGTCACCCCTTCGCTGCGCTCCAGCGCCCAGTTGATGGACTCGCTCACGAGCTTGAGGCTCACCGCCTCGGGGATCTGCTTGAGATGGCTGCCCGGGTGGAAGTTCAGGTAGCACAGCCCCAGTTGCTCGCAGCGCTTCATCTCGTCCAGAAACGCATCCCGGGACTTGGCGAGGGCGTCGGGGTCGGGATGACCCAGGTTGATGAGGTAGCTGTCGTGGGGCAGGATCTGCTCGGGACGAAAGCCCTCCTTCTCGCAGGCGGCCTTGAAGGCGCGAATACTGGCCTCGGAGAGGGGCGCCGCCTGCCACTGGCGCTGATTCTTGGTAAACAGGGCGAAGGCGTTGGCCCCGATGGCTTTGGCCCGGGCGATGGTGTTTTCCACCCCGCCCGCCGCACTGACGTGGGCTCCGATAAATTTCATCTCATCTCCTGTGCACTGTGACCGGGTGCCTGCCACACTGGCCACCGCACCCGTTGCCGGGGCGCCATTATGCCCAAGCCAACCCCTTGCGCCAAACCGGGATTGTCGATGGGGGCAATGGAAAAGGCGCCCGAAGGCGCCTTGATGAGAGACAGAACATCCCTGTCCGTCAATAGGCCAGACCGGCCCCGTAGGGATAGAGCGGGCTTTGTGAGTCCTTGGCCACGTCCGGGGACTGGGCCAGCACCGCCTGCCAGCTCGAGGGCAGCTCGAAGGGGAGCTTGCCGCGTGCCTTCTGGGTGCCGCTCATGACATCGAACAGGGCCTGATCCAGGGCGCCGAAGTTGGCGAGCAGCACCCGGGCCGCCGGGGCCACCTCGGTCAGGATGGCGGGCCTGTCCAGATAGACGGAGAGCACCAGGGGCACCCCGGCCTGCTCGATGGCCTGGATGGCGGCATAGTCATCCGCGCCGCGGTAGACCCCTTCGTGGGCCGTCTCCTGCACCACCTGAGCATTGCTGGCAAAGCCGAGCTGGCCGAAGTGGATGCTGCCAAACGGGAAGCGGGGGTCCTGCTCGCCCGGGGCGTTGACCCGCACGATGGCAAGCTCCGCGTCGGCCAGGTTCGTCACCACCGTATAGCCGTTGGCCCTGGCCACCTCGGCGTTGACATTGTGCAGATAGACCCGCTTGCCGTCCGCCTTCAGCGGCAGCAGGGCCCCCTCGTTCTTCAGCAGCACGTGAGACGCCGCCTGGGCGGCCTGGGCCTCCTGCTGGAACTCGGCCTTGCCCACCAGGGCCACCGCGGCCTCGGCATCCACATAGGGATTCTCGAAGAGCCCGAGGGCAAACTTCTGGGCCAGGATCCGCTCGGCCGAAGTGGTGATGGCCGCCTCGGTCACCAGACCGCTCTGCACCGCCGCCAGCAGGGGAGCCGGATCTTCCACGCCACCGAACTGATCCACCCCGGCGTCGATGGCCTTGGCATAACGCTCGGCCTTGGTGAGCTTCTCCACGCCCCAGGACATGCCAAAGGGCACGGTCCAGGGGCTCACCCCGGCATTGACTTCATCCTGGGTCAGCCCCTGCTCGCAGCGGCTGTCACAGTCATTGACGATGCCCCAGTCGCTCAGCACCACGCCGTCAAACTTGAAGTGGCCCCGCAACAGATCCGTGATGATCTGGCGGTTGAAACCAAACCCCACCTCCTCGACGGGCTGCCCATCCTGGGTCAGGCCCAGGGGCATGGCGTAATAGGGCATCACGGCGGCCACCCTGGCCTCGAAGGCACCCTCGAAGGGCACCAGGTGGTAAGCAAACTGGCCGCCGGGGTAGACCTGCTCCTTGCCCCAGGGGTTGTGGGCATCCAGCCCGTCCTTCTGGGGACCGGCCCCGGCGAAGTGCTTGACCACGGTGACCACGCTCTCCTTGCCTATCCCCTCGCTCCCCTGCTGGAAGCCCTCGATGTAGGCCTTGACCAGGGACTTGGCGAGCAGGTTGTCTTCCCCGAAGGTGCCGTTGATGCGGCCCCAGCGCGGCTCGGTCGCGAGATCCGCCTGGGGCGAGAGGGCCTCGTGGATGCCGACGGCACGGTACTCCTGACGGGCGATGTCGCCAAAGCGCTGCACCAGGGCAGCATCGCCGATGGCGGCCAGCCCCAGGGTCTCGGGCCACTGGGAGAAGGCCCCGGCACCGATGCTGGTGGCGTTCGGATCATGGGTGAAGTGGTTGCGGGGATCCGTGCTCACCGTCATGGGGATGCCGAATCCCACCCCTTCCAGCAGGGCCTGCAGGGTGTTGTTGTCTGCGGCGATGGCCGCCGGATCACCGGCCATGCGGGTGATGAAGGTGTTGACCCCGTCCTCGCGCAGCATCTTGTCCATGGCCGCGAGGTTCACCCGCCCCGCCCCGTCCAGCACCAGGGTGCCGTGCATCATCAGCCCTGCCTTCTGGGCCAGGGTGAGCCTGCCCACCAGATCCCGGGCCCGCTCGGCGGCGCCGAGGCGCCAGTCCTCGTAGGGGGTCAGGGTGCCGCTGCCATCGAGATCCTTGAATTGCAGGCCGTCCTGCTCGATGAGGGTGACGGTGCGGTGGCCCAGAACGGGCTGCTCGGGCTTGGGGGTGGAATCGTTGTCGTTGCACCCTGCCAGCAGCAGGGCCCCGATGGCGAGGGCGACACGGGTTCGGGAGAGCGAGTGGTGTTTCATTGTTGTTATCTTCCTTGTGTGTGTAGGAGTCGCCACTCTATGCAAAAGCGGCCCCTCTCACTTGCCCGTCGGGTGCAGGAAGTTGCCGGTTGGGAGCAGGATTGAAAAGTGTGAAAAGGGTTGCAGGGTTACCCTTGGTTACAAATCTGAAACATGAAAGCGGCGCTGGCTCACGGCAATCCGCCGCCGTTGGCCGATGATGGTGGGCCACCGCTGACAAGGATTTTTGCCGTGAAGACCGTCTCCAACCGGATTGCCCTGCACTGCCTCAACCACTGGCAGGCCCGCGGGCGGGATCCTGCTGCCCTCCTGCACCCCTGCGGCATCGCTCACGAAGAGCTGCTGATCCCCCAGGGGCGGCTCGACACCGGGCGCCACTTCCGGCTGCTGGCCGGGGCAGCCCCCCACGTGGATCTGGCCCTCGACTGGACGCCCCCCGCCCTCCCCGGCCTCTTTGCCGACTTCATGTCGCTGGCGAGCCTGTGCTGCAACGCCGCCACCCTTCGCCAGGCCCTGCACTTCTTCCTCGCCTACCGCCCCCTCATCGGCGAGAGCGACGAGATCCGCCTGCAAGAAGAAGAGGGGCAGGCCAGGATCAGCTACCACTCGGAGTCCGATCACCCGGACGTCATCGCCCTGAGCAGCCTGGCCAACCTCTGCCACCTCTATGCCCTGCTCCAGTTCTACCACCCGGGCCAGGGGCTGCTGGTGCTGCCCACCCCGGTACGCCCCAGGCTGTGGCGTGAGCTGGCAGGCTGGCTGGAAGGGCGGTTGCAACAGGGGGCGGACTTCGAGCTGCGCTTTCCCGCCGCCTTGCTCGATCTCGCCCACGGGCAGTGCAACCTGCCCCTGCAACCCCTGCTGCTCGGGGAGCTCGACCGGCAGATGGCCCAGCTTCGCCCAAGCAGCCGCTACCGGGACAGGGTGATGACACTCATCCGCCAGCAGCTGTGGCAAGAGAGCGCCGAGGCCTCCTCTCTGCTCGATGGGGTGTGCGAGCACCTCAAACTGACCCGCTGGACCCTCAACCGCCATCTGCGGGAGGAAGGGTGCCACTTCTCGGGCCTGCTGGAGCGGGTGCGCCGGGAGGAGGCCTGCCGCCTGTTGCAGGATCCCGCCCTCCCCCTGCAGACAGTGGGGGAGCGCCTGGGTTTTGCCCGCCAGAGCAGCTTTACCCGCTTCTTTCGCGAGGAGTTTGCCCTCTCGCCGAGGGAGTTTCGCTCAAGGCGCAGCCGCCTCTGAGGCGCCCCCGAGATGGGCGGCGAGCAACCCCGCCAGCCAGTGGATGAAGAGCTGGACCCTGGGGGCCAGTTGGCGGCGATGGGCATAGAGGGCGTGGATGGGGAGCGGCGGCGGCTGCCACTGGGGCAGGATGCTCACCAGCTCGCCCCCCGCGAGCAGGGATTCGACCCCCACCCGCGGCATCTGGATGATGCCAAGCCCCGCCAGCGCCGCCGCCAGGTAGGTCTCGCTGTCATTGACCATGAGGGCCCCCGCCATGGGCAGCAGGGCGCGGTGGCCATCTTCCGCCAGGTATTCAAAGCCGGGCTCGCTGCGCCCCTGCCCGGCACCAAACCCGGAACCATAGTGCACCAGCCGGTGGCCCGCCAGATCCCCAAGGGTGCGGGGCACCCCGTGGCGAGCCAGGTAGCCTGCGCTGGCACAGTTGATCTGGCGATAGTGACCAAGGGGCCTGGCCACCAGGCTGGAGGGCTCAAGCGCCCCGACCCGCACCACGCAGTCAAACCCCTCGCGCACCAGATCCACCCGCCTGTCCGTGCTGCTCAGCATCAGTTGCAGGGCGGGATGCTGCGCCAGAAAGTCCGGCAGGGCCGGGATCACCAGGTGACGGGCCATCCGGCTTGGCATGTCGACCCGCAGTTGTCCCGAGATCTGCCCCCCCTGGCGAAACAGGCCGTCAAACTCCTCCATGTCCGCCAAAAGCTCCCGGCATCTGGCATAGCAGAGCTGGCCGTCCGTGGTGAGCTGCACCCGCCGCGTGGTACGCAGCAGGAGCCGGGTCCCCATGCGCTCCTCCAGCCGACGGATGGCGGCAGAGAGGGTCGCCTTGGGGATGCCCGTCTGCTCGGCGCAGCGGGTAAAACTCTCCAGCTCGGCAACCCGCACGAAGGCTCTCATCGCATCCAGTTGATCCATGGCCTGATTGTCTCGATAAACGGAACAGTGATTCTATTATCACGCTATTTATCCAGTTTAAAAGGAACAATACAGTGATCCGGTCGGCTCGTATCGAGCCTGTGTCCGCCACCCTGACAGGAGTCATACCATGACCAGACCCATCGCCCTCATCACCGGGGCCAGCCGCGGCCTTGGCAAGCACGGGGCCCTGGCCCTCGCCGCCAAAGGCGTCGACCTCATCATCACCTATCGCAGCCAGGCCGCAGAGGCGGAGGCGGTGGTGACCCAGGCCCGCGCCCTCGGCGTTCGGGCCCATGCCCTGGCTCTGGACGTGGGCGAGAGCGCCACCTTCGCGGCCTTTGCAGAGGAGGTGACGCAACTGCTCGCCCGGGAGTGGCAGCGCACCCATTTCAACTTCCTGGTCAACAACGCCGGGATCGGCATTCATGCCAGCTTCGAGCAGACCACGGAGCAGCAGTTCGACACCCTGCTCAACATCCACCTCAAGGGGACCTTCTTCCTGACCCAGGCGCTCCTGCCCCTCCTGGCAGACGGCGGTCGCATCCTCAACCTCTCCACCGGCCTCACCCGCTTCGCCATGCCGGGTTATGCCGCCTACGCCGCCATGAAGGGGGGCGTCGAGGTGCTCACCCAGTATCTGGCCAAGGAGCTGGGCCCCAGGGGCATCGCGGTCAACGTGCTGGCCCCCGGCGCCATCGAGACCGATTTTGGCGGCGGCGTGGTGCGCGACAACAAGGGGGTCAACGACTTTCTCGCGAGCCAGACCGCCCTTGGCCGGGTGGGTCAGCCCGACGACATCGGTGGCGCCATCGCCGCCCTGCTCTCCGATGACTGCCGCTGGATCACAGCCCAGCGCATCGAAGCCTCGGGCGGCATGTTTATCTAGGCGGTCATGATTGCCTGCTGCACAAACAAGGAAGGCCCCCTCCGATGAGGGGGCCTTCCGGCATTGGGCAGACGAGGTGCGGCGCACCGGGCCCGTTACAGGGTCTTGCCACCGCTTGCAATGACCTGGCTGTACCAGTGGAAGCTCTCTTTCTTGATGCGACGAAGAGACCCTCCCTGCTCGTCCCTGTCCACGTAGACAAAGCCGTAGCGCTTCTGGTAGCCGTTGAGCCAGCTCAGGATGTCGGTGAAGGACCAGGCGCAATATCCAATCAGCTCGACCCCGTCCTGCATCGCCTCCTGGCACGCCTTGAGGTGGCTGTGCAGATAGGCGATACGGTAGTCGTCGTTCACCCTGTCCCCGGCTTCCAGCTTGTCGAACTCCCCCAGGCCGTTCTCGGTGATCATCAGCGGCAGGGCGTAGCGGGAGGAGAGCCGACGCAGGGCGATGCGCATCCCGGTGGGATCGATGGCCCAGTCCCAGTTGCTGGTCTCAAGGTGCGGATTGGGGGCCGTCTTGTAGAGGCCGGGAATGCCGCTGGAGGGCGTAGTGCCCTTCTTGCCCGTGGTGTTGATGCGCTGCATCGTCTGGCCGCCGAGGGGGTTGTCGGTGAAGGTCAGGGTGTAGTAGTAGTTGACCCCGATGTAGTCGGGGGTGCCTTCGCGCAAGAGCTCGAGATCGCCCGGCAGGATCTCCGGCGCCTCGCCGGTCTCCCGCAGATAGGCGAGCGCCGCCTGGGGGTAACGGCCGAAGCAGTAGGCATCCAGCCACCAGAGGTTGGTGAACTCCTCGGCATTCTCGAACGCCAGCATGTCGCTCGGGGCGCAGGAGGCCGGATAGGCGGGGGAGTATGCAAAGCTCGGCCCGATCAGGCCGTTTGGCACGTGCTGGCGAAACGCCTTGATGACCCGGGCATTGGCGAGAAACGCGATGTGGTTGGCGGCGAAGAAACGCTTCCTGTCCTGCACCGCGGGAGGATGGGTGCCAAGCTGGTAGGCGTTGGTCAGGTTGTAGTTCTGCTCGTTGAGCGACACCCAGTACTTCACCTTGCCGGCGAAGCGCTGATAGAGAGTCACGCAATAGCGCTCGAAGTCGTCGATGATGCGCCTGTCTTCCCAGCCGCCGTACTCATCCTGCAGGGCCTGGGGGAGATCCCAGTGATAGAGGGTCAGCACCGGCTCGATGCCGTGGGCCAGCAGGGCGTCGATGAGCCTGTCGTAGAAGGCGAGCCCCGCCTCGTTCACCTCGCCACGCCCCGTCGGGTAGATGCGCGGCCAGCTCACCGAGAAGCGATAGGCCTTGAGCCCCATCTCGGCCATCAGCGCCACGTCCTCTTCCACCCTGTGGTAGTGATCCACCGCCACGTCTCCGTTGCTCCCTTCAAAGGTCTTGCCCGGCAATTTGGTAAAGCTGTCCCATACCGAGGGGCCCTTGCCCTCCTCGTTCCAGGCCCCTTCCACCTGATAGGCGGCGGAGGCGGCGCCCCAGAGGAAACCGTTCGGGAAGTCGTTGAACTTGTGATGATGCATCTGGTGTTGCTCCTTCTGCGCGGATGGCGGGGGCCATCCCGTGATACGTCGACCCCGTACAGGGGCCCGAAATGAGTTGGCACCAGCATCCAACACTTCTAGAATTCCGTCCAATGACAAATATGGCCACCTATCATTCCTATCTGGAATCAAGCGAGGCACCATGGAGTTGAGAGACCTGAAAGCCTTCGTCACCCTGGGGGAGGTATTGCACTTTGGTCAGGCGGCGGCGCGCCAGCACGTCACCCAGTCGGCCCTGAGCAAGCAGATCCGCCGGCTGGAGGCGGACCTTGGCGGCGAGCTGTTCGAGCGCAACGCCGGCAGCACCCGGCTGACGGTGCTCGGGCGCGCCCTCTACGCCGACGCCTGCACCCTGGTGGCCCAGAGCGAGCAGCTCGCCCGCAGCGCCCGCGACGTGCTGGCGGGCCACGCGGGTACCCTGCGCATCGGCTTCGGGGTCGCCACCAAGCTGCTGGTGCCCGCCGCCATCGCCCGCTTTCGGGCCAGCCGCCCCGGGGTCGCCATCGAGCTCAACGATCTCTCCACCCATCACCAGTTGCTGGCACTGGCGGAGGGTCGCCTGGATCTTGGCTTCTGCCGCCTGCCCGCACCCAAGGGCTGGCCGGTGCTGCCCGTGGTGCGCGCCCATTTCGTCGCCGTGCTGCCCGCAGGCTATCAGGGGGTGGCAGGGCTCGCCGATCTGCAGGAGAAGCCGCTCGCCATCCTGCGCCGGGACAAGGCCCCCTCTTTTTACGATCAGTTCATCCATTACCTCGCCCAGAGCGGCCTGCGCTTTCAGGACATCCAGTACGTGAACGACTTCGCTGCCGGCATCGCCACCGCGGCGGCCGGCATCGCCTGGACCCTGGTCCCCTCCTCCACCACCATTGAGCATCCCGATGTGCTGACCCTGCCCCTCGGGGAGGCCGACGCGAGCTGGATCATCGGGCTCATTCGCCCGCCGGGCAACGACAATCCCCTCGTCGCCCCCTTCTGGCAGACGGTGGCGGAGCTGGCGGATCCGGCCCTCACCGGCCTCATGACGACAGGGGACGGGGCTCCCACCTGGGACACCCCATGAAAGGGAATCATTCGAAAATCACATTAACGATGGCATTAGGCAGTCCGCCCCCCTTAAAATGCCCTCCTAACCCGACACCATGACAAGGATCCGTTTCGTTCATGCACTCTCACTGGCTGCTGAGGTTTGATCTGCATCGCCTCATCCTTGCGCTGGCCGTCATAGGTGTGCTGGCTACCTTTGGCAACAGCTTTTACGCCATCTATCAGGCACAACGGCAACTGCTCATCGACAACACGCTAGAGGCGAACCGGGTCTATGCCGCCAAGCTCGCCGCCTCCGCCGAGACCATGCTGCACTCAGCCCAGGAACAACTGGCTTACAGCGCTAGCCAACTTGCCCCCCTGCTGCAGACCGATGACATCGCAGGGCTCGAGGAGGAGGTAACCCAACTGCGTAGACGTACCAATACCTTCAACTCAGTGGTCGTGGTCAACACCGAGGCAACCATTGTTGCTGTCTCCCCCGAGACTCTGAATGTGAAAGGGGCCAAACTGACCTCGGCCCATGCGAGAAACACCCTGAAGAAGCAGAAGCCGATCATCTCAGATCCTTTTGTCTCCCTCTCCGGCAACTACCTCATCAGCCTCTCCCACCCCATCTTCTCGGCAGACAAGCGCTACCTCGGCTATGTCGCCGGCCCCATCTATCTGGGGTCCGCCAGCGTGCTCTCCAGCCTGCTGGGGCAGCACTACTACCAGGATGGTTCTTATCTTTATGTGGTGGACCGCCAGCGCACCCTCATCTACCACCCGGATCCTGAACTTATTGGCCATAAAGTGGCGTCCAACCGGATAGTAGACGAGGTGTTACAGGGCAACGGGGGAGCACAAACCATGTACAACACCGATGGAAACGAGATGCTCTCGGGCTTCGCTCCGGTGGCGGACGCAGGCTGGGGGATAGTGGCCCAGCGCCCCAGCAGCGCCACTCTAGCGAGACTCGATCAACAGATGAGCGACATTCTCAAGGGGATGATCCCGGTCACCCTCTTCATTCTCTTCGTCATCTGGCTCTCGGCCACCATCATCGCCAGACCCCTGCGACAACTGGCCAACCGGGCCGGACTCATGGATCAGCAGGGGGCCGCCACCAGCATCTCGGGGATCCGCGCCTGGTATTTCGAAGCGGCCCAGTTGAAGCAGGCCATCCTCAAGGGGCTGGGGCTGCTCAACACCAAGATCGACAAGCTGCACACCGACAGCCACACCGACCCCATGACGGGCCTGTTCAACCGCCGGGCCATGCAGCAGATGCTGGACGAGTACGAGGCCGAACGTCAGCCCCTGACGGTGATTGCCCTGGACATCGATCACTTCAAGGCCATCAACGACCGCTTCGGTCACGACGTGGGGGATGCCGTCATCGTCTCCCTCGCCACCCTGATGCAGCAGGATCTGCGTTCCGATGCCGCCTTGTGTCGAAGCGGCGGCGAAGAGTTCCTGCTGCTGCTGCCCGGGGTCTCCCTTGCACAGGCGCAGAAGATCGCCGAGCGCCTGCGTACCCGGGTGGCGAGCCACGACATGGAGGTAGCAGGCCACATCACCATCTCCCTCGGCGTCGCCCACTGGGGGGCGGATGCCACCAGCATCGCCGCCGTGCTCAAGGAGGCGGACAAGGCGCTCTATGATGCCAAGAGCCAGGGCCGAAACTGCGTGGTGGTGGCCCTGGGCTGATCGGCCCAGGCTTTGCCGGACACCGTTCGGCCATAAAAAAACCCCTGCCATGGCAGGGGTCGGACGGTATCCATGTCAGGAGATCAGAGCGTGACGGCCAGGCTCTCGACCGAGGCGGCGCTCGGGGTCACCAGTACGGGCACCGATTTGGAGGTGGGGGTGAAAGAGCCCTCCCCTATGCTCTCGATGGCCACCAGGGGGTTGGTCTCCGGGTAGTAGGCGGCGATGTTGCCTTTCGGGATCTCGTAGAAGATGACGCTAAAGCCCCGCACCACCCGCTCGCGCCCGTCGTTGCACACCGCACTCATGTCCACCCGCTGCTCCTCGGCGAGCCCCAGCCTCCTGGCATCCTCCTCGTTCATGAAGACCACGTTGCGTCGCCCCTTGATGCCGCGATAGCGGTCATCCATGCCATAGATGGTGGTGTTGTACTGATCGTGGGAGCGCAGGCTCTGAAGCAGCAGCACGGGCTGGTCCACCATCTGCTCCGCGTGGCTGGTGCACTCGGGCAGGATGGAGTCCGGCAAACGGCTCGCCCTGAATTCGGCGCGCCCGCTCGCGGTGTTCCAGCGCAGCAGGGCGGCGCTGTTCTCCAGATGGAAGCCGCAGGGCTCCTCGATGCGGCGGTTGAAGTCGCCAAAGCCCGCGATGGTCTCCTCGATGAGATCCCGCAGCAGCCCGTAGTCATCCCGCAGCGCCAGCCAGTCCACCCGATCGCTGCCAAGCGTTGCCTCGGCCATGCGAGCCACGATGTCTATCTCGGAGAGACAGAGCGGCGAGACCGGCTCGTTCATCCCGGTGGAGGCGTGCACCATGCTGAAGGTGTCCTCCACGGTGATCTTCTGCACCCCGGAGCGCTGCTGATCGAGCTCGGTACGGCCCAGGCAGGGGAGGATCAGGGCATCTTTTGACACCATGAGGTGGCTGCGGTTGAGCTTGGTGCTGATCTGCACGTTGAGCTCGCTCCTTCGCATCGCTTCATAGGTGAACTCGGTATCCGGCGCGGCGGCTGCCAGGTTGCCCCCAAGGCAGATGAGCACCTTGCTCTTGCCGCCATGAAGGGCTTTGAGGGCCTCGTAGACGTTGTGCCCCGGCGTGCGCTTGAAGCCCACCGGGAAGCGGCGCTCCAGGCGATCGAGGAAGGCGGCATTGGGTTTCTCGTTGATCCCCATGGTGCGGTTGCCCTGCACGTTGCTGTGACCGCGCACCGGACAGAGTCCGGCCCCCGGCTTGCCAATCTGGCCGCACATCAGGTGCAGGTTGACGATTTCGCGAATGGTGTCGACCGAATGCTTGTGCTGGGTGATCCCCATGGCCCAGCAGCTGATCACGCTCTCGCTGCTTGCGAAGATCTGCGCCGCCCGGGTGATCGCCTCCCGACCGAGGCCGGATTGCGCCTCGATCTGCGTCCACTCCGTGGCCTTCACCTGGGCCAGGTAGTCGTCAAAGTGCGCGGTGTGCTGCTCGATGAAGGCGAGATCGATGCGCCCCCCCTCCTCTTCCAGGATGTATTTCGCCATGCCGCGAATGGCCGCCATGTCACCGCCCAGCTTTGGCGTGAGGTACTGGTGGCTGATGGTGGTTGCCGCCGGGGTCAGTAGCTCCGCCGGGCTCTGGGGGCTTGCGAAGCGCTCGAGGGCCACCTCTTTGAGGTTGTTGAAGGTGACGATCTGGCACCCCTGGCGTGCCGCCTTGCGCAGGGCGTTCATCATGCGCGGGTGGTTGGTGCCCGGGTTCTGGCCAAAGACGAAGATGGCTTTGGCGGCGTCGAAATCATCGAGCACCACGGTGCCCTTGCCCACCCCGACGGACTGGATAAGCCCCACCCCGCTCGCCTCGTGACACATGTTGGAGCAGTCGGGGAAGTTGTTGGTGCCATAGAGACGGCCAAACAGCTGATAGAGGTAGGAGGCTTCGTTGCTGGCGCGTCCCGAGGTGTAGAACTCCACCTCGTCGGGGCTGGCCAGGCTCTTGAGTTTGTCGGCGATGAGGGCAAACGCCTGATCCCAGCTCACCGGCTCGTAGTGATCGGTGGCCGGGTTGTAGCGCAGGGGCTCCGTCAGTCGCCCCTGATATTCGAGCCAGTAGTCGCTCTGGGTGGCGAGACGGCGCACCGAATGCTCGGCGAAGAAATCGGCCCCCACCGTCTTGCCGGTGGATTCCCAGGCCACCGCCTTGGCGCCGTTCTCGCAAAACTGGAAGGCCCCCTGCTTGTTGTCACCCCAGGCGCAGCCGGGACAGTCAAAGCCGTCGGTCTGGTTGACCCGCAGCAGGTTCTTGATGTTCTGGCGGGTCTTCTGGCTGCGCAGCACCTGCTTGAAGGTGGACTGCAGGGAGGAAAAGCCGCCGGCCTTGGCCGGTTTTTCAATATGACTGGACATGGGAGTCTCCAACGTGATCCTGGGCGCGGGGGCTGGCATAGCAGACCGGGGCATCGGATCGGGGCACATGGATCAGGGTCAGGTTGTACTTCAGGGCCAGTCGCACCGCGAGCTGACTGGGGGAAGCAAGGCTGATGAGGTGAGCGGCGCCAAATTGCACCGCCTTGTGAATGAGTTCGCTGCCGCAGCGGCTGGTGATCACCAGGGTGGCGGCCTGCACCGGCTGGCGCAGCTGCATGCCGATGAGCTTGTCCAGGGCGTTGTGCCGCCCTATGTCCTCCCGGCAGGCCAGGATCTCGCCGCGATCATCCAGCGCCAGGGCGGCATGAAGGGCGCCGCTCTGGCGGGCCTTGCTCTGCCAGGGGACGATGCGCTCCCGCAGATCCTGCAAAGAGGCGGTGTCGAAGGGGGCACCCGGGGTCAGCGGGGTGAGCACGGGCAACGCATGTTCGATGGCCTCCACCCCGCAGATGCCACAGCCGCTGGCACCGGCCAGGCGGCGCTTGCGCTGGCCAAGCATTGCCAGACAGCGGTTGGCGATGGTGACATCGAGCACGATGCCGTGCTCGGACGGGGTGCTCTGGATATCGTGTACATCGTGGTTGCCCCCGATGATCCCCTCGCCAAACAGAAAACCGATGGCGAAATCGTCGAGATCGTCCGGGGTGGCCATCATGACGGCATGGTTGATGCCGTTGATGTTGACTGACACGGCCACCTCCTCCACCAGCTCATCCAGACTGGGCAACCGTGAATTGAAAGGGATCATGCGAGACGCTTATAAGCTGTATTCGGGCCTCAAGTTTAGATAAGCCGCCGCGCCAAAACCAATGAAACAAATCTATTCACCAATAGATAACTTCTATTGCTATCGGGATGTCGATTGATTAAGTTTGTCGCTCATTGCCTTTGCCTGCTGCCATTACCACGATGAATATCAAGCAGTTGCACTATTTCTACGAGCTGGCCCAGCACCGTCACTTCGCCAAGGCGGCCAAGGCTTGCTTCATCACCCAGCCGACCCTGTCAGCCAGCATCACCGCCCTGGAGAAGTCACTTGGCACCGAACTGGTGGTGCGCAACAGCCAGTTCGTGGCCCTGACCCAGGCGGGGGAAGTGGTGCTGCACCACGCCGAGCGGATGCTGCAGGAGCAGGATGCCATGCGCCAAGAGCTCAGCCTCTTTCGGGGCGGGCTGTCGGGGGCGCTACGCATCGGCGTCGTGCCCCAGTCGAGCATCGACATCATGCCGCTGCTTAAGGGGTTCAACGACGCCTACCCCAAGGTGGGCCTGCACCTCTGCGTGATGACCCATGCCACCCTGATGGAGCAGCTGGATCTGCATCGCATCGACATCGGGCTCGGCTTTGACGAGTTGCTCACCGAGCATCAGCGCAGGGCCCTCGACGTCCAGCTTCGCCACCCCAACCCCATGGCCCTGCTGGGCCCCCTGCCTGCCCACTGCGCCCCGACCGGGCCGCTGACCCTGGCGGACCTGCAAGATCTCCCCCTGATCCTGCCAAGCACCACCATGCAGTTTCGCCGCTACCTGGACGAGGCCGCCGCCCGCCAGCAGATCAGCCTGCGGGTGGTGCTGGAGACAGACTCCCTGTTCCACCTGGTCAACGGGGTGAGCCACGGCCTGGGCTGCGCCGTGGTCAGCGCCGGCATCGCCGCCACCGCCCAGCAGCTCTTCAAACTGCCCTGCCACCACCTGAGCGATGCAAGCGCAGGCACCATCGCCTTCATCACCCGAAAACACAGTGTCACCCCCGCCATGAAGGCGTTTCTCGCCAAGGCAGGGGCATGAAAAAGGCAGCCCATGGGGGCTGCCTGCACTGATCAAGGGGGGAACTTGCGCCTCTCCTGGCGTCAGTCTGCCCCTTGCTGTTTGTCCAGCGCCGCGATGAAGGCGCTCGCCAGGGCGTGGTCGGAGAAGGGATTCTGGCCTGTGATGAGCTCGCGATCGATCACAACGCCAGGCTGCCAGGGTGCCACGAACTGCATGCTGCCGCCGGCCTGGGCCATGGCCTTCGCCGGGTAGTAGCGCAGCTTGTCACCCCCAAGAGAGCCTTCAAACACCGCCTCTTCCTTGTCGGAGAAGATGGTCATCCTGTAACCGTCGTAGATCCACTCTCTGGCGCCGTCCCCCTTGCCCGCAATGACCGACTGCTCGAACCCGGCCGGATCCGCCTGCGCCGCCAGCAGCGCGATGGGGCCGTGGCAGATGGCGGCCGTGGGTTTGTGGTTGTCATGGAAGTGGCGAAGCAGGGTCCCCACCTCGGGATCCTTGGCAAGATCGATGAGGGGCGCATGGCCGCCGGGAATAAAGAGGCCGACATAGCGCTCGGGACCGGATGCCAGCACCTCCCTCAGAGAGAGTACCTTGCCGGCGCCAAGCAGCCCCTCCACGACGGCGCCGATGCGCACCATCTCCTGCGGGTTGCCACCAAAGTACTGGGGATCGACGGAGTGCGTGTCGACAACGGGCCGGTTCCCTCTCGGGGTCACCGGGGTCAGGGTATAACCGGCCTCCAGCAGGGCGGCGGCAGGCACCCCCAGTTCATTCTGGTAGAAGCCGGTGGTCAGGCTCTTGCCCCCTTGCAGCGGCAGTTCGGTCTCGCTCGAGAGCAGCACCAGGATCTCGCCTTTCGGGGCGGCGCTGGCCGCAGCGGAGGTCGCCAGCAGCAGTGAGGCCAGCACGGCCTTGAGGGTGTTCTTCATCGTGATCTTCCTTTTGATGGCAGTGATCGATCGGGCGGCCACCGGGCCGCCCTCGATGAGCAATTTACTGATTACACACGGACGAATAAACTCACACCATTGAACTTGATTATTTACATGGATGAACATATGTCCCGTGCCTTCGACCCCGTCCAGCTCGGCACCATAGAGCTCTTTTGCAAGGCAGCCGAACTTGGTAGCTTTACCGCCACGGCTCAGGTACTGGGGGTAACGCCCGCCTCGGTGAGCCGCTCCATCCAGCGTCTCGAGGCCAGGCTCGGCGTCAAACTCTTCCATCGCACCACCCGCAGCGTGCGCCTCACCCATGACGGGGAGCTCTATCGGGAACAGTGCCAGCAGGCGCTCGAGCAGATCGCCGAGGCCGAGCGGGCCATCACCGGCCGCCAGCGCCACCCCAGAGGAGTGCTGCGCATCAGCGTGGGCACCGTCTATGCCCACCACCGTCTAGTGCCCCTGCTGCCAGGCTTCATGGCGGCCTATCCCGAGGTCGAGCTGGAGCTCAATGTCTCCAACAGGAACATCGACTTCGTGGAGGATGGTTACGATCTGGCCATCCGGCTGGGGGAGCCGCGCGATGGGCGGATCATCGCCCGCAAGCTGGAGGATGCCAGCCTCGGGGTCTTCTGCCCCCCCGATTATGCCGCCCGCCGCCCCGCGCCAACCTCCCTGGAGATGCTGTCGCAACATGATCTGATCCAGTTCATCACCCCGAGCACGGGTCGCCCCTTCCCCTGGCAGTTCGTGAACGAGCAGGGGGACCCTGTCGACCTTCATGTCCAGAGCAGACAGCGGGTGCTTGACGATGTGCTGGCGGGCCTGGGCTGGGCGGTGGCTGGGGGCGGTCTGTTCCAGATCTACCATTTCGTGGCAGCCGAGGCGCTGTTGCAAGGCAAGCTGATCGAGGTGATGACCCCCTTTGCGGGGCGATCCCGCCCCTTCTACGCCCTCTATCCACAGCACCGTCACCTCTCGGCCCGGGTCCAGGCCTTCGTGGATTATCTGCTGGCAGCGGTGCACCCAGAGGGGTCGCCTGTGCCAGGGGAATATCCCCCTCTTCGTTGACGAGGGCCCCTCATCTGCGTGCCTGCGCCCCCGATACCGGCAGGGCGGGAGCACACTTTGTTGATATTTTAACCAAAGAATAACTGAGCCCGATAGTCGTCATTCCAGCCGGCTCTTTTTAGCTTGTTTCTCTGACTTCGAGCACCACAATTGCTCTGTTTTACGATATTCAATACGAACCGCC